>JARFQK010000007.1 GCA_029287815.1 Gammaproteobacteria bacterium | reverse complement strand
CGGGGTGCCGGGCGGCATCTCTACATTGACGTAGAACTTGCGTTGTGGATCACTGGCGAAGAAGTCGAATTTGACCACACCACCCGCGACCGCGGCAGCGGCGAGCAGGAAGGCCAGCAGCACAACGCCAGCGGCCAGCTTCGGGTAGCGCATCACCCTGATTAGCGCCCGTATGTATTTCAGCTGCAGCTTGTGGGTAATACGCCGACGCAGCGAATGCAAACTGGAAGTGTGCTTGAACCGTGCTTTACTCGCCAGCACGTGCGCCGGCAGCATCCAATAGGCTTCGATCAGACTGATCAACAGTGCGATCGTGACCACCATCGGTACCACTTTGAGGAACTGGCCCATGATGCCGGTCATCAGCATCAACGGCGAGAACGCGGCTATGGTCGTGAATACGGCCGCGGTGACTGGTGCAAATACCTCTTTCAATGAATCGATGCAGGCCGTCAGGCGATCGACGCCATGGTTCAGTCGTTCATAGATCGACTCGACGACCACGACTGCATCGTCGACCAGCATTCCCAGAGAGATCACCGCACCGAGCAGAATCATCACGTTCAGGCTCTGTCCGAGCACGCCCAGCGCCCAGAATGTGCCGGCCAGAATGAACGGAATACCAATGCTGGTCAGGAACGCGATACGAAAGCCCAAGAATGCCCAGGTCACGAGGAGCACGAACAGCAGACCGAGTAACGCGTTGTTCTGCATCACTCGGATCGATTTCTTGGTCAACTCGGTCGCATCGTCGATCAAGCTAAGCTCTACCCCGGTGACGTCGCTGGTTTGATTCCAGCTATCGATGTAGGCGTCGAGCTTTTCAACAATATCGAGTGTGTTGGTGTTGGATTTCTTGAACACAGCCAGCATGATCGCGTCGCTGCCGTTATAGCTCACCAGTGTGTCCGGTTTCTCGCGTGCACGCTGTACGACCGCGACTTCATTCAGTCGGACCTTGCCCATCGAGGTAATCACCGGCATCGATGCCAGGTACTCGGGCTCGGCATTCGTGCCGGTCAGCCGGATGAACCATTCTTCATCGTGGACTTTTCGGCTGCCAGCCGATGTGTCCTGGTAGTAGCTGCGGATCGTATCGGCGATATCGCTGGGTTTGATGCCGTAATTGTGCAGGGTCTCGGGGTCGAACAGCACCTGCAATTCCGGATCGAACAATGCGGTGCTCTCGACGCGGTCGATGCCCTCGAACTGTTCCAGATCTTTCATGATGCGTTCGGCATTGAGTCTCAAGTTCTCGTCCGATGCGGCAGAAGTGATCACCAGCGAAGCGGTTGGATAGGCATTGCCGGACGTGATTTCCAGGATGAACGGGTCCAGCGCTTCCTCGGGTAACTCGTCGGTCTCGTTCTGAATTTCACGCCGAAGGTCGGTCACGCGTTTGTCAAACACGCGTTCGCTGATTTCATTGAAGCGCACCAGAATGCTGGACGTACCTTCTCGGCTGGTGCTGGAGACAAATCGGGTATCCGGAACCTTACGGATGACTTCCTCCAGAGGATCCGTGATGCGCTTTTCAACATCCAGCGCCGATGCCCCGGGTAGCAGGGTGGTTACTGCAATCCAGTTGAAGTTCACAGCCGGGTCCTGTTCGCGTGGCAGAAAGATGTAGGTCGTGATGCCAAGCACCAGCACCAGCGTGAAGGTCAGATTGGCGAGTACATGGTTCTGCAGAAAGCTCCTGAACATAGCGGCCGGGCTTATTCTGAGGGCACGATGTCGATCGCGTCGCCGTGCTTCAGCCCATGGCGGCCCGTGGTGATAATCTGGGTGTCGGCAGCAAGTTCGATCGTGACTGGATGGCCCTCGACATAAGCTTCCACCGCGATGAACTCTGCGCGGTCGCTGTTCGCTGCCAGCACGCCGGCCCGATTGTCGCGGATGACAACCAGGCTGGAGGGCAGGGCACGCTTCTGGTCGCGCCAGGTCAATTCGCCTTGGCTGCCCGTGGGCGCCGGTTCCTTGCTGAAGGATAATCGTGCGGTATGGGTACGGTAGTTCTGGTCCAGCACCGGCAGGATGTTATCGACTTTGAGCGGGTAGCGGGTGCCGCCAAAATTGAATGCATAGTCTTCCCCCATCAGAAAGCTCTGATACTCGAAGCTGTTGATATGCGCATCAACCTGACCTTGTTCAGCGGTCACCATTTGAAACGCAGGCGTGCCGGGCTGTACGTATTCGCCTATGCTGACGAAGCGTTCACGCACAAAACCGTCGTACGGCGCTTTGATGGTACAGTTCTGCACCGCGATGAGCGCATTCTCGATACCGGCTTCGGTGTTCAATGACTCGGCCTGCAGGCGTGCCGCATCAGCCTTGCGCTGGTCGAAGACTTCCCTCGAGATGTTGTTCTGTTTGTTGAGTTGGCGGGCGCTTTCCAGCAGTTTCCTGGCATTCTCCAGCTGCGCGATCACCGCATCATGTGCAGCCTTTGCCTGCCGTAATTGCAGCTCGTAGGCGCGGCAGTCGAGCGTTATGATGCTGTCGCCTTCGCTGACTCGGTCGCCGGTATCATGGTTGACCTTGACGACCGCAGCGGATACCTCAGCACTGATCGCGCTGTCATGCCGCGCAATGACCTCCGCCGCAGTGCTGTGCACCGGGTAGAAGGCGACATCGTCATAACGCACCGTCTTGACACTGACCGGCGAGGCCATGACGCTGTAACTGGTCATGATCAGACACAGCAGCATCGCGATTGGCGCAGCGAGTATTCTCGACATGTCTGGATCCGTGTTAATCCGTGATTATCTTTTCGATCCGGCTGACTAACTGGCCTTTGTGCAGACGTGTGCGGATACGCTGATTCGTCATCACGCTGTCGCTGTCAGTAACGGTACGTCCCTCGAGCGTACTGGTTATTGAGTAGCCCCGACTCATAGTCTGCAATGGGCTGATCGCATTGAGCGTGCTGGCCAGGCTGTTGAAACGCGCCTTGCGTGTTTCGATGGCTGTCGTCAGCGAGAATCGCATCCGCTGCTGCAAACGTTCGACCGTGCTGCGGTGCTGGCGAATTGCGGGTATCGGTGTGCAAGCCAGCAAGCGGGTGTGCAGATGCTGCAAGCGGTCAGCTTCCGACCGAATGCTATAGCTTGTCGTGATTTGCATGCGCTGTTCGATCTCGTGCACGCGCTCGCGTATCCTCTGCAGCTGACGCAACGGGTGTTGTTGCGACAAGCGGACCCGCAACCAGGACAGCTTTTCGGTCAGTCGCTGAACGCGCGCGTCGATCAATTGCTCCAGGCGAGACTGGTACCAGTCCAGAGTCTGCATCCAGGCTTGCTGGTCGGGCGTCACGTGCTCTGCCGCTGCGGTCGGTGTTGCTGCCCTGTAATCAGCGACGAAGTCGGCGATCGTTATGTCGACTTCATGGCCAACGCCGCTGACAATTGGTATCGAGCAGTCGAACATGGCCCTGGCTACCGACTCTTCATTGAACGGCCAGAGATCCTCGAGCGAGCCGCCGCCGCGCACCAGCAACAGTACATCGCAGGCCTCGTGCCGCTGGGCCAGGTCCAGCGCGCGACAGATGGCCGGCGCGGCTTCCTCACCCTGCACCGGCACCGGGTACAGCTTGACCGGCACCGAGGGGAATCGGCGTGCAATCACGCTGAGAACATCGCGAATCGCCGCCCCGCTTCTGGAGGTGATGACGCCGATGCAACTCGGGATTTCGGGAATCGCCAGTTTGCGATCTTCGCTGAACAGACCCTCTGCGGCGAGCTTGTGTTTCAGTTGCTCAAATTTTCTCTGCAGCTCGCCGGCACCGGCTTGTTCCATTTGGTCTACGATCAGTTGATAGTCGCCACGCACTTCGTAAAGGCTGACTTTGCAACGAACCATGACCTTGGTACCGTTTTCCGGCTTGAAGCCGAGCCCACGATTACGGCTGCGAAACATCGCGCAGCGCACCTGGGCGCTGGCATCCTTCAACGTAAAATAGATATGGCCCGAGGCGGGTGTTGCCAGGTTGGAGATTTCGCCCTCGACCCAGATCCAGGCGAATTCCTGTTCCAGCAGCCGGGCTACCGCATTGTTGAGTTCGGAGACGGTAAAGATTGAGCGATCTGCGGCCATCGGGAATCAATGAAGTGTCGGTTTGTGTGACGATTGTATGCCAAATGAGAATGAATGGCGCATGAACGCCCACCAAACTCTGCAAGTGATTGTATATAAGCGGCAAAAGCATGAAAAGCGGGATTCCATATTTACCAGAACTCCACAGCCGCCTATAATGTCGAGCTTTCATCCGCCCTGCAGATTTCATGATGCGCATTATCGAGGAAGACCTCACATTTGACGACGTTCTACTGGTTCCCGCTCACTCGGCGGTGATGCCCAAGGACGTGGACCTGACCACTAGGGTCACGCGCGATATTCAACTAAACATACCGATACTCTCCGCCGCGATGGACACCGTGACCGAATCAGGTCTGGCGATAGCTCTGGCCCAGGAGGGCGGCATCGGTGTGATTCACAAAAACCTTTCTGCGCAGGAGCAGGCGGAACACGTGAAGGTGGTCAAGAAGTACGAGAGTGGCGTGATCAAGGATCCGGTACAGGTTACACCGGACAAGACTATTCGCGAGGTCATGGCACTGCGTGAGCAATACCGTATATCCGGTTTGCCCGTCGTTGATGGCGAGGATCTGGTCGGCATCGTCACCAGCCGCGATTTGCGTTTCGAGCCGAATCTCGATCAGCCGGTTTCAGCGGTGATGACGCCCAAAGACAAGCTGGTCACGGTGCCGGAGGGCGCCTCTCGCGAACAAGTGCTGAGCCTGCTGCACAAGCACCGGATCGAGCGCGTGCTGGTGGTGAACGATGACTTCCAGCTGCGCGGCATGATCACGGTCAAGGACATTCAGAAATCCACGGATTTTCCGCTGGCTTGTAAAGATGAGGAGGGACGCTTGCGCGTCGCTGCTGCGGTCGGCACGGGTGCCGGCACCGAAGAGCGGGTTGATGCACTGGTCAACGCGGGTGTCGACATTGTCGTGGTGGATACCGCGCATGGCCACTCTCAGGGCGTGCTCGAACGGGTGAAATGGGTCAAGCAGAATTATGATGTCCAGGTCGTCGGCGGCAATATTGCCACCGGTGAGGCAGCCAAGGCGCTGGCCGAGGCGGGTGCCGATGCGGTCAAGGTGGGTATCGGGCCGGGTTCGATTTGTACGACCCGGGTCATTTCCGGGGTCGGTGTGCCACAGATCACAGCCATTGCCAATGTTGCGGAAGCTCTGCAGGGCACCGGGGTGCCTTTGATCGCAGACGGCGGCATCCGTTACTCGGGCGACATGGCGAAAGCAATCGCCGCGGGCGGTTATTGCATCATGGTCGGTAGCATGTTCGCGGGTACCGAAGAAGCGCCGGGTGAGGTCATTCTGTATCAGGGCCGCTCTTACAAGTCCTATCGCGGCATGGGATCTCTGGGTGCGATGAAGCAAGGTTCCAGTGATCGTTATTTCCAGGATACCTCAGAAGGCACCGAGAAGCTGGTACCCGAAGGTATCGAAGGACGCGTTGCCTACAAGGGCCCGTTATCGGCCATCGTACATCAAATGCTGGGAGGCTTACGTTCCAGTATGGGCTATGTCGGTTGCGCAACGCTGGAACAGATGCGTACCCAACCGAAATTTGTTCGCATCTCCGGCGCCGGCATGCAGGAATCGCACGTGCACGATGTGACCATCACCAAAGAAGCCCCGAACTACAGGGCGTCTTGATATTTTTCACCGCAAAGGCGCAAAGGCGCAAAGGCCGCTAAGTCTTTCTTTGGTATT
>JARFQK010000002.1 GCA_029287815.1 Gammaproteobacteria bacterium | reverse complement strand
GAAATACTGCACCAGCGGGATATTCGATGGACAGACATAGCTGCAACTGCCGCATTCGAAACAGTCATTCAGGTGATAATCGCTGGCCATGGTTGCATAGTCGCCAGATGCGGCCAACAGGCCCAGCATCGATGGGTTCAGATGCATCGGACAGGCGTCGACGCAATAGCCGCAGCGGATGCACGGCATGGTCGGTCCGCGCTCGAGGTCCGGGTCGTGCTGTTCGAACGCGACCATGCCGGACATCGCCTTGGTCACCGGCACATCCAATGCAGCGACCGCCATGCCCATCATCGGCCCGCCAAGGATGACTTCGTGCACATTCGTGGTCGCGCCGGCGTATTCCAGCAGAAACCGGATCGGCGTACCGACCGGCACCAGGTAGTTGCCGGGTCTCTCGACGCCTGGACCGCTGACCGTGACGACACGTTCGATAACCCCTCTGCCGTGAGGCAGCAATTCGCCGATTTGCGCGAGCGTGCCAACATTGAACATACTCACGCCGACCGCCGACGGGAACTGGCCGGGTGGCACTTCACGCCCGAGTAAGGATCGGATCAACATTTTCTCGGCGCCCTGAGGATATTTGGTCTGCACGGCCTGGACCCTGATCGCCTTGTCGTCGCCGAGTTGTTCGGCGATGACCCGCACCGCATCCAGCTTGTTGTCCTCGATGCCGATAACGGCGCGGTTGACGCCAAGCGCCCGCTGCACCAGACCGATGCCTTGAATCAGGTTTTCCGGCTGCTCGAGCATGATACGATGGTCGCAGGTCAGATAAGGTTCGCACTCGCAGCCGTTCGCGACCAGCGTGTCCACGTGGTGCTCGGGGGGTGGTTTCATTTTTACGTGGGTCGGAAAAGCCGCACCACCAAGGCCGACCATACCGGCATCCTGCACCGCCTGGATGATTTCATCGGGCGTCAACGTGTCGATATCGTGGGCGTTTTCGTACAATTCCTGCTGAGTCGATGCCTGATACACGCGCAGAATAAGACTTTGGGTTTTCGGGCCTCGCGCGCTCGGCATCAGCTGGATACTCTCGATCCGGCCGGTCGCCGGTGCGTGCTGAGGGACCGACATGAACCCGTCCGCGCTGGCAATCGGCTGACCACGGACCACTTCCTGGCCGGGTTTGACCAGGGGTACCGAAGGCTTGCCGGCGTGTTGCGACAACGGCACGATCAGGGTCGGCGCAAACGGCAAACGGCGAATCGGCAGCTTATTGGTCAACTCCTTGAATTCCTGCGGGTGCACGCCGTGGCGGAACGACTTGCGGCGGAACAAAGTATTGAACATTATCACGTCGGCTTAGTAACGCCGCTTATTGGAACGACTCGGCGCGTTTGACGAGCTTGTCGAGGTCCTTTTCGTTCGGGTTCCACGGCGTGCCGGGATGGATGCAACTCACCGTGCATTTCTCCGCCGCGCGCACGATATCCGCGTAGGAGCCGCCCCTGGGATCGAGCACCTCGGCCTGCTTGTCGCCATTGAACTGGAAGATCTTCGGATTGATCTTGATGCACTCCTCGCAGCCATCGCACTCCGGCGTGTCGATCCAGACCGGTTCGTAGTCACCCGCCTCGGCGCCAGCATCCTCGACTGGTGCAGACTGGGCATCGGCGACACCCGCCGGTTCGATGCTGACTGGCGCACCGGATGCGTCTTTCAGCAGCATCGACAGCAAATTGGATGTCAGTTGCTGAGCAACATCGGTGCGCACCTTTTGCGTGATCTGCTCCATATCGAACACCTTCTCTACCGGCACCAGCGACTTCAATTGCCGCCAGAAATCACGCCGGTCCTCGGTCGTGCGCACCAGGGTCTCAGACACCATGACCCGGGTCAGCTGGTTCTTCGCGTCGATGGCCCAGATGTACGGGTAGCGGCCCTCGCGTTCGTCCGCTGCGATGTCGATGAACTCGTGCAGCGGCACCATGTTTTCATTCCAGCTGCCCTTGGGCGCCTGTTTGAAATGCTTGCGAAAGCGACCTTCGGTGACCGCGAAATCGGCGAAGGTCATCGGCAAATCCATGCTTTGCTCGTTACCCATCTCATCGTTGTATTTCAGCGGGTAGGTCGGCCAGTCTTCTTCCATCGCCGGGTTGCCGTCCAGGCTGACGCACTCATCGAAAGTCACGCCCGCATCCGGGTCATATTTGAACAGCGGATAGGCGCGTGATTCGACGGCCAGCTTGTTCTGGGCCATGCTCGCATCATCAGCGATTCCGTGCTCCGGCTGGCACGCGGCGTAACAATTGAACAGGGCCGGACGCCGACTGTTCAGACCATCGATGAAGCCCTCCAGCATGTGGGTCATGTTTGCGATCGAGGCCTGCAGCACATAGGCATTGCGGTGGGCCAGACCGATCAGCGCGATCTCCTTGCGGATTTCCGGTTTGCCTTTCCAGACCTTGCCGAAACCGGCCATATCCGACACCTGGCCGGTGAAGCCCGAGGTACAAGCCTGGCCACCGGTATTCGAATAAACCTGGGTGTCGAGCACCATGATCTTGACCGGCAGGTTCGAGATCAACGCCCGCGACAGGTTCTGAAAACCGATATCGTACATCGCGCCATCGCCACCGATCGCAACCACCGGGGGACACAAGCGCCATTCCTCATCGCTGAAATGATTCCAGTCGAAATAACGAAGGAACTCGTCGTGCTCAGCCGGCTGGTAGCCGCCATTCAGTTCCAACTCGGCCATGCGCACCGCTTTGAAACCCTCGGCCATCTTGACCATATGACCTTCGAATGCACCCAGCGCGATCGAGGGCGAGTCCTGGAACAAGTGATTCGCCCATGGAAACGGATACGGATTGTACGGATAGGTCGAACCCCACACCGACGAACAGCCGGTCGAATTGATGATCCCCATCGCGGCGCGCCCGCGACGGTTCTCGCCTTCCTCGTACTGCCATTTCAGGTGGCGCAGTTTTTTCAGCAAACCGGTGCTGCGTTGCAGCCATTCGGTATCGATCGGCTCGGCACCGTTACCCTTGTTCAGTGATTTCGATAATTCCGACAAGTCGAGATCGCTGTTCTGGTGATCGGCGACGACACGGCGAATCGCGTTGTCGTCATCGAGCTGGATCGACTGGGCCAGTTTCAGATGGATATGGGTATCGAGCTGTTCGATCAGGCCATTGATCTTGTCCAACCGCGCCTTGACGCGTGGCTGCATCAGCGCGGTGACCGTACTCGTGAACAGACGGATCACCGATTTCTCACCACAGCCGACGCAGGAACCATCGCCGCAGGACATTGCTTCCAGATTGCTTTTGTCGAGCAACAGCGTCTCCAACGCACCGATCTTGTCATCGAGATCTGAAATACGAATGTAATCCGGTTTTGTCGTCGGCAGTTCCAGCCAGTAGGCCCAGTCATGGCGCAACTTCTCGATCGCTTGCGGCGTTTGTGGCGTTGCGACCAACGCATCGTCGCTGCAGACATCGACACACTCCATGCAACCTTTGCAGGTGTACGGATTGATCGTGACGGAGAACAGCCCGCCGCTGCCCTTGGCCTTCTTCTCGCGCGTCAGGTAGTAGGGTTTGGTGATCGCGAAATTGAAATCGCCGATCTTGTCCATCAACCAGCCGAATTCCTGCTCCAGCTGCTGCTTGCCGGTTTCATCCAGCTCGGATTCGGCCAGCGTCGTCAGCACGGCCTGATCGATCAGCTTGCTGACCTGGGCCGACTCGCCAGCCGAATCGATCAGTGTGCGCAGCTTTTTTTCGACATCGCGCACCGCGCGACGCAGCAGCAGCGTCGGCTGGCCGTTCGATTCGATGCCGTTGATAGCCGCCGCGAACACGTCGCCGATGTCATTGACCAATCCCGGTATCGCACTGTCGGGGCATACCGAAAAGCAATCGCCGCAGGCGGTGCAGTTCTGTGGAATATACTGCGGGTAGTCGAAGCGTATCGTGGTCATGTCACGAAATGCGCCAGAGGAGGCCGGCATCAGGCTGAGTGCGATATAGGGATCAGCCAGATTCTCCTCGCCCTGCCCGGAGGCGTAAAAGCTGCCGGTCTGCTCCCAGAAACGGTGCACATCGGATAGACCACCACCAGCTTCGGGCAACTGCTTCAGCATCACCGGCAAGCCCACTGCCTTGACGACCGGGGCAGCGGCCTCGGTCTCGATCACCTTTTCGACGATTTCATGGATTTCATCGTAACCCCGGCGCACGACACGCAAGTTATCCTGCACGATACGTTCGCCCTTGGCACCAAATTTGTGCCGCAGCTGTTTATCGATCGCGTTGAACAGACCCTCTTCGGTCAAATTTGCCCGCTCCATCAACGGCGATGCTGCAAAAAAGGCGCCCTGGAACGCGTTGCCCTGCATGCGGAACTGCAACTCCGGATTCGAGGCCTCTTCACGGGCAATCTTGAAGCCGTCGAGGTAGTAGACCCGGATATCGTTGTCGATGATGGCGCGTTTGGCGTGACCGGGAAATGTCGCCCACAACTTTGCCGGGTCGTCGGTTTCACTCTGGATGATGAAGGCGCCACCCTTGGTCAAACCGGCGAGCGGATTGGAATGACTGAAGACATTCGGGTCCGGTGACATGACCACATCGACGTAATGGTATTCACAGTTCAGTCGAATCGGTTCTGGTGCTGCCGACAGGTAATAGGTCGTTGGCTGACCTTTCTTCTCAGAGCCGTATTTCGGGTTGGCCTTGATGTCGAAGTCGAGCAGGTCGAACAGCGTCATCGCCAGGTTCTTGCCGGTGGTGATCGCGCCCCAACCGCCGACCGAGTGGATGCGCACCGTGGTCGAGCCTTCCGGGCGCAGGTCCGGGTTTTCGCTGCCGCGCAAGGCGAGATCCTTGATATGGGGGTAGATGGTCAACAGATTTTGCTGGTGGATCTGCTGCGTCGGATTGGCCGCCTTTGCGTGCACGAAATCCACTGAAAGATAGTAGAACGTTTTTTGTTTGCCGTCGGGCAGCATGTTCTCGATCGCCGCAACCAACGCTTCCGGTTGCATATCGCGACTGCCGAGTCCGTAGCAACCCGAATACAAGCGTGGCATATCTCCCGCTTTGTAGCTCGCGTAATCCGAAAACGGCTTGTTCTCGCCCTTGCCGACATTTCCATTCTCGATACATTTGTTCAAGGCGGTGCGCAATTCGCGGATCAGTGGCAGATCCTCTGCCAACGGCTGATCGGTGCGCTCGAGTACCGCAACGCCCTTCTTGCCTTTCAGGATTTTGCCGAGAACGTCACCCGGGAACGGCCGGTACTGGGTCATGTTGACGACGCCGACCTTGAGGTTGCGCTTGTCCCGCAGATAATCGGCGACCGCTTCGGCCTGTACGACCATGCTACCCTGGCCGAGTATGATGTAATCAGCATCGTCTGCGCGATAACTGCTGACGCGCTGGTAGCGCCTGCCGGTCAGCGCGTAGTATTCATCCATCGCCTGCTGCGTCAGTCCCGCAATGTGATCGAAGAAGTACGGGCGCTGCGCAACTACAGACTGCATGTAAGAGTCCTGGTTCTGCACCGGCCCGGTCAGGACCGGGTTGTCTACATTCCATAACTCCGGAACGCGGCGCCGGGTCTCACCGTAGAGCAGCCGCTGTGCCGGTGTCGGGCATTCGATAATGTCTTCGGGACGACCGAGATACTCCTCGATCAGCTCACGTTCGGGGACGTTCAGCGGCTCGATCAGATGCGTGGTCAGAAATCCATCCTGACCGATGGCCGCCGGTGTCAGCGATAACTCGGCGATGCGCCTGCCAATCAAATTCAGGTCCGCGGCTTCCTGCGCATCTTTTGCCATCAGCTGGATGAAGCCCGTGTCATCGATACAATGATAATCATCGTGACCACAATGCACATTCAACGAAGCTTTAGTGATCGCGCGACAGCCGATGTTCAACACATAAGGCAGACGTTTACCGACCGCTGCGTACAAGGATTCGTGCATGTAGGCAATACCCTGTGCGGACGAGAAATTGCTCGCGCGCAAGCCGGTCATCGACATGCCAGCAGTGACCGCGGCTGCGGCGTGCTCCCCCTCAGGCTCCAGAAAAATCAGCGGCCGACCTGAGACATTGATATGACCCTTGGCCGCCTCCTCCGCCCAGTATTCACCCATCTGTGTTGAGGGTGTGATCGGATAGGCGCCGGCGGCGTCGGACGACTCACGCTCGCACATGATTACCGCGGTATTCCCGTCCATCGCCTTACGGATACCAGGATACTTGAACGTCTTGGCTTTCTTGTCATCAAACATCATTGAGGCCCAGGGGTGAAAGGTTAAACTAGTATAAACCAAACGATCCGTCGTTGAATCGCCGAGATATTACGATATTGTAATAAAGCGTCCGTTGCTAAATCCTCATGCCAGCGGCAAGGGTTCCTTTCTTATAATTTTTTTCGCATCATGGCCCTTTTGCACACCGCCTTCGATCCAGACAATCGCCCCCGTCGGACAACGTTCGATCGCGATGCGCGAAGCCAACGCGTTTTTTCTGTAGTCAATCACCGCCAGGGATTGATCGATCATGATCAGCCCTCCCGGAGCATCGAGCGCGCAGCGACCACAACCGGTGCAAGCAACCGCACATTCGGCCTCGGCTGCCTCGCCTTTCTCGAGATTCTTGCAGGCCACCCAGAGCTTGTGGCTCAGCGGCTGCAGTGAAAACAGGTCTCGCGGGCAGATGTCGACGCAATCACCACAGGCGGTACATTTATCCGTAACGACTTGAGGCAGATCGTGTGGGTCCATGATGATCGCATCGAAATCACAGACCCGCTCGCAGTCACCCAGACCCAGACAGCCCCAGACGCAACCCTTGCCTCCACCCGAGACCAGTGCAGCGCCGCGACAACTGTCGACGCCGTGATAGCCGCCGTACCTGCGCGCTACGTTGGTGCCCCCTGCACAGGCCAGACGGGCGACCCGTTTTTCCTGCGAACCGAGCTCAACACCGAGAAACGACGCGATCTGCTGATTCATCTCAGGGCTGTTGACCGTGCAGGCACCAGGCTGCAATTCGCCATCGACCAGTTTCTCGGCGAAGGCCCGGCACCCCGCCGTGCCACAAGCGCCGCAATTCGCATGCGGCAGCATGTCCTCGACCACATCGAT
>JARFQK010000416.1 GCA_029287815.1 Gammaproteobacteria bacterium | reverse complement strand
CTGCTGGTACAGAACAGAATTGCGCTGTGGGACGTATTGAGTGCTTGTCAGCGCAAGGGCAGCCTGGATTCAGCGATCAGAAAAGAAAGCGTGGTGGTCAATGATTTCAACGAGTTCTTCGTGGCTCACCCAGGAATACAGGCCGTCTATTTCAATGGCTCACGGGCGCAACAGGTCTATAATCAAAGGGTCTTGTCTGCACTCGACGAGCAATTTTCAAACCTCGAGTACCAGCGCCTGCCATCGACGAGCCCAGCGATGGCGAGCCTGGACCGTGAACAAAAACTGAAACACTGGAAAACGATCCTTCAGTATTTGCGGAGCGAATGAAGAAGTGGCATTCAGACTAAATGGAATCACTACTGCTAACCATCGACTACCACGACCCGCTGATGCTGGCGGCGGCCTTCGTCGCGGGTTTTGTGTTCTACAAGATCGGCCTGCCGCCACTGGTCGGATTCCTTGCCGCCGGTTTTGCGCTGGGAGCGATGGGCGCCAAAAACACCGCCCTGCTGAACGAACTCGCCGATCTGGGCGTGACACTGTTGCTGTTCACCATCGGGTTGAAACTGCGTGTCAGCTCGTTGCTGAAAGCAGAGATCTGGGGCGTTGCCTCAGCTCATATCCTGATCGTCGTCGCGTTGTTCACCGCGATGCTGCTTGCTTTCGGCACCCTCGGTCTGCCGCTGTTCACCGAGATGGATCTGAGGACCGCCATCCTGGTCGCATTCGCCCTCAGCTTCTCCAGTACAGTTTTCGCAGTGAAAGCACTGGATGCAAGCGGAGAATCGAGTTCACGCTTTGGCCGTATCGCCATCGGTGTGCTGATCATTCAAGATATAGCCGCGGTGATTTTCCTAGCGGTCTCGAGTGGCAAGACACCCTCGCCTTGGGCGCTCTCGTTGCTCGCGCTCTTGCTGATGCGCAGGCCGTTGCTGGCCGTTTTAAGAGGCTCGGGGCACGGGGAATTGCAGATATTGGTCGGCTTTGTTCTGGCTCTGGGTGGCGCCCAGGTGTTCGAGCTCTTCAATCTCAAAGGGGATTTGGGCGCGCTCGTAGTTGGTGCGCTGATTGCCGGTGACGCGCGTTCAGACGAGCTGGCCAAATCCCTGTTTGGCTTCAAAGAGCTTTTTCTGGTGGCTTTCTTCCTGAGTATCGGCCTGGCTGGATTACCTACGCTAGAGATATTGTCTGCCAGCCTGGTGTTGTTGCTGCTGATTCCAGTCAAGCTCGTTCTTTTTTATTGGCTGTTCACGCGTTTTCTTCTTCGGGCATCCACCGCCAGCAGGATATCGCTGGTGCTCGCAAATTACAGCGAGTTCGGACTGATCGTGGCGGCGATTGCTGTCAGCATCGGTTGGTTGCCAACCGAATGGATGCTCGTTGATGCAGTAACACTGTCATTGTCCTTCGTGTTAGCGTCAGTTCTGAATACAAAGCCCAACCGCATTTACGTCAGTCTCAAACCGCTGTTGAAACGCTTTGAACGGCTGGAGTGGCTCCCGGAGGACGCACCCATCGATCTGACCGGCAGCCAAATGATCGTCTTCGGCATGGGCAGAGTCGGTACCAGTGTCTACGATGCGATGAATCAAAAAATGCCCGGCGCTGTGATAGGGGTCGACTTTGATCACGAAGTCGTAATGGAACATCAAGAACTGGGCAGAAATGTCATTGGCGGCAACGCAACCAATCCCGAGTTCTGGGACCGCGTGATCATGTCGCCAGAAATTCAATACGTACTCCTGGTGATGCCCGAGCATAGCGCCCAGGTGGCAGCCATCGATCAAATCAGAAATCACGGCTTCCGAGGCAAGATCGCAGCGACCGCAAAGTACCCCGATGAACTCAAAAAATTGCACGCTCTCGGTGTCGATGCAGCGTTCAACATCTATGCGGAAGTCGGCACCGGCTTTGCGTCGATGGCGAGCGCCAAGTTCGATTTATGAATCCACCTGAAAGAGATTGCCACGTCGCTGTCGCTGCTTGCAACTCTAAGTTGTACCTTATTTGTCGACGTAGCTTTTTCCGATGCAATTGTCGATGGACCGCAGAGGCGCGAAGGCGCGGAACGTTATATCTAGATTTCTTCGATCAATATTACTGTCATTCAACAGTTGTAGGTTGTAGGAGCGACTTTGGTCGCGAAGGTCTGCCATTCGCGACTAAAGTCGCTCCTACTACAACATAAAGCATTCTCTGCGCCTCCGTGTCTCTGCGGTATAAAGAGCTTTTTCAGCCAGGGTAGACACTGGCGCAAGTTTCGGGAGATCGCCGCGTTGCTGTCGCTGCTCGCGATGACGTTATTGCGGGCTAGCAATTATTTTCATCGATCACATTCGCCAAAAGCTGCCCTGGCAAATAGTAGCGGTTGAGACGAAAGCTGACGCGCGTGGGGTTGTGATCGGAGGACGTAACCTGCCAGGTATCGTGCTCTATCGGCTCTAGTCCACGGTAAAACACATGATCGAGCGCGTTGCCGAAAACGCTGGTTCGGTTGTGGTTGGTATA
>JARFQK010000407.1 GCA_029287815.1 Gammaproteobacteria bacterium | reverse complement strand
GGCTGAGGTCATGGTCGAAGAAGACTTTATTGCGCCAGCCGGTTTCGTTGTGACAGTCAATGCATCGCTGACCTTGCTTGCCCTGGTGAACGTCGTCTTTCTTGTGGCAAGCGACGCAGTCGGTTTTCATTTGATCTTTTTCAACTTTGCCCTTGTGGCAATAGGCGCATGCCAGCTTTTTGTGTTTACCGCGTAGCGGAAAGTCAGTCTTGCCATGGTCGAACTTGTGTTTTTGCCAGGATTTAGGGCTATGGCATGTTTTACATTCCCTGCCGTGCTTGCCCTTATGGTTGTCGTCGTGTTTGTGGCAGCTGTAGCAGTCGGTGGGTAGCTTCAGCTTTTTATGCCTGTTCTTTCTCTGCTTGTCCGGGGTATGGCAGCTAATGCAGGAAGCTTTTTTGTGACGACCATGTAACGGGAAATCGGTCTTTTTATTGTGATCGAATGAGATCTCATCCCAACGCTCGGAAACGTGGCAAGTATCGCATTTGTCGCCATAACCACCTTGGTGGATGTCATGTATCTTGTGACAGCCTACACATGTCTTTGGTGTCTTTTTATATCGCTGGCTAGTGTGGCATGAAGAGCAGGTGGTTTCCTTGTGCGCGCCTTTGAGCGGAAAATCGGTCTTGTTGTCATGGTCGAAAGCGGACTGCTTCCAGGTTGCAGGCGAGTGGCAGTCGCCACACTTCTCTCCATGTTTGCCATCGTGCATGTCGGAGTTCTTATGGCATCCGTAGCAGTTAACGGGAGCGTCCGCGTATTTCTTGTTGGGCTTATGGCAGGCATTGCAGTTGGTTTTGCGGTGCTTGCCCTCTAAGTGAAAATCGGTGTTATCATGATTGAATGTCGACGGATTAAGCAGTACAACTTCGGCATTGCGTCCTTCATGTTCAGTATGGCAATGCTTGCAGTTCGTCCGGATCGATGCTGGTAGCCGGCCATGAAACCCCTTTTTGGTGCGCACATCTTTCAAGATGTTGTTGTGATCGTGACAATCCAGACAAAGCTGACCCTGCTTCCGTTTATCTGAAGTGTCGTGACACAGCTTGCAGTCTTGTTCGTACTCCTGGTGGGCCTCGATTACCGGGCCTGGCATCAAAAGCAGCTCGAGCGAATCTGCGTGACTTGCAGGCAGCATCATGATCAGTAAAAGGAAGCTGATCAGTCGCGGTAACGACAGGAGGAAATAACGCATGGTCGTTGGGCTGGGGCCGTTTTTATCGATAGATATGCACGGCAAAAATATGAACGACTGCGGTGATAACCATCATAATGTACAAGGGCATATGAAGGATACGCCATAGGGCGAATAGTCGTTCGCAGAGTCGGAATACCGCGATGCGCCGCAGCGTGCTGGTGTAACGGCGAATAAATGTTGTGATTACCTTGCGGTCAACTGGCCTTGCATCGGTTTTGTCGTCAATGCTCTTTCTCAGCAGGCGCTTGGTGCTGAACTGCAGGCGGCGTGCATCGTGAGCCATGAACAACACGTGTATAAGGCTGGTCGCAACACTCGTGTAATTGCCCATTGCCCGGTTTTCCATTGATTCAATCCTTTTTCTCAACCTCGGATCCATCTCATAGATCCGAAGCAGGGCGGTATGCTCGTTTTCAAGTTCGCGCTTCAGGCACTCGAGCGTGATGCGTTTGCCATACAGGCCATGATGAATGCGCGTGTAAACAAAGCGTGCTACCAGACCGCTGGCAACAACCAAGAGCATGCTGATCAAAGCAATCGTGCTGTTCAGCGATCCAAGCTGGAAGTTTGAATGAAACAGAACCATGACCGGTCCGAAAATGCCAAACAGCACATGAAAGTTGAACCAGAAACGAACCGGTATCCAGCGTGCCAGGAGCGCGGACCGCTTGCTCAATGGGTAGAGCATTACCAAAAGCATTAGACTGCCACCGATGATGCCCAGTACGTAACCGGCGCCTTCCTCGGCTGAAAGGTAATTGTCACCTCGTCGGCTCCAGCCGAACAGCAGCAAGGCTATGACTGCGATAGGAAAATAGTTTTGACGAATGAACTGATACAGCGCTGCAAAGAAGCTGCCCCGGTTTCTGCTGCGCGAAGCGACCTCTTCAAGTTGCAATGGTCGGGATGTCGTGGTGGTGCTCATACTATCTACGCTACTCATCGAACGCACAAGCCAGTGCGCTAATAAATTGTTAAAGGTTTTCCGATAATCTCATTTATTGACTACAGCGATGAGTCTAGTCCATGTCCAAAAAAATAAAGAAATTTGTCGGATAAATTGGCAGCAATCGTCGAAAAAATTTGCACTTGGTCTACTATATATAAACACTATCAGTAAGTTACGATACTTCTGGATTGTTTGTTTTTACGCCATTGAATTCATTGGCCTTTTCGGCCGAACGCATAGCCCGAGGTTCGCCCTATGACAACTGCACTATGGCTCTATTCGCTGCCGTTTATGACCATATTCGGCTTCTACTGGTGGAGACATTCGATCAGGCACCGCAACAGCCGCCAGATACTCGATGATGCGGTGGCATCAGGTCTTACCGAGCCAGCCTCGCTGCATCCGATTGTTGATCACCTCCGTTGTCTCGGCTGCGCCGGCTGCATCAGTGCCTGCCCGGAAAAGGAGGTGTTGGGCCTGATCCATGGCAAGGTCCATCTGATCAATCCGACGCATTGCATAGGCCATGGTGCCTGCAAGACAGCATGCCCGTTCGATGCGATCGAACTGGTTTTTGGCACCGAGAAACGAGGTGTCGATATACCGCAGGTCCATGAGGACTTCCAAACCAATGTCCCGGGAATCTTCATCGCTGGTGAACTCGGTGGTATGGGTCTGATAAGAAATGCGATCACTCAGGGTGTACAAGCTGTCGATTCGATCAGTAAGCTCGACGGTATCGGCAGCAAAGCACTCGATCTCGTAATCGTCGGCGCCGGTCCGGCTGGTATCGGGGCGTCGTTGGCCGCAATGTCTGCGAGGCTCAACTTTGTCACGCTGGAGCAGGAATCGCTGGGAGGTACGGTGTCACATTATCCCAGAGGAAAAATCGTCATGACGGCACCGGTCAAGCTTCCTTTGGCAGGCCGAATGCATTTCAGAGAAACGACCAAAGAAACGCTGTTGGACTTCTGGGAAGGGGTCGTCAAGAACACCGGACTCAAGATCAATGTCAATGAGCGCGTCGAGACGATCGCGCCCGACGGCAATGGTTTCCATGTCAAAACCACGCAAGGCAGTTACCAAACCCGAGCCGTTTTGCTCGCAATAGGTCGTCGCGGCACGCCACGCACACTCGGTGTCCCGGGTGAAAATACGACCAAGGTGGTTTATCGGCTGATCGATCCGCACCAATACGTTAATCAGCACGTTCTGGTCGTCGGTGGTGGCGACAGCGCACTGGAGGCTGCGGTCAGTATCGCCAACGAAGCCGGTACCACGGTGACCTTGTCCTATCGCAGTGAGGCCTTCTCCCGCGCCAAGGAGAAGAATCGCATCAAGGTAGACAAAGCCGAGAGGGAAGGTCGTTTGCGGGTACTGATGTGCTCCAATGTCAAAGAGATCACCGACGACAAGGTGGTGATCTCAACGCCAGACGGAGAACTCAGCATCGACAATGATGCGGTCATCGTATGCGCCGGCGGTATCCTTCCGACACCTTTTCTGAAGTCCACCGGCATCGAAGTCGAAACCAAGTTTGGAACAGCATGATGAAACAATCCGCTTACCTTTCCCTGATATTGTTTGTCTTCGTGGCCAACGCAACAGCTGCGACATTATCCGATGCCAAGTTGGCGATTCGTAGCCAGAATTTTTCCAAAGCGGTGCAGATTCTTTACCCGATAGCGCGGGCCGGTGACATGGAAGCACAGTACCAACTCGCAGTGTTGCATCGTAACGGTCAGGGAACCCCCAAGAATCTGAAGAAAGCAGTCTACTGGATGAAAGAATCAGCGGGTCAGCGCTACGAGCGCGCGCAGTATTCTCTCGGCGTGCTCTACGAGGAGGGTATCGGCGTCAGCAAAAATCTGACTCAAGCCGCGGTTTGGTACCAGGCGGCGGCTGATCAAGGTAATCGAAATGCCAGCAAGCGTTTGGCGAGACTGAAATCTGACGGCGCCAGTGAAACGTTGATAGCCAGCGACATGGCTCCTGATGAGGCGCTTGTGCTAGCGGTAAGCAATGATGATCTGGACGCCGCGAAGAGGTCACTGAAAGCCGGTGCAAATGTTGATCATACCAATGAATACAGGCAGACCGTACTGATGGAAGCGGTAACACGCGGCAATGCGGAGATGGTCATGATGCTGCTTGACCACGATGCCGATGCGAATGCGGTCGATGTTTACAAAGACAGGCCATTGTTACTGGCCGCTGCGAACGGCGACAAGCACATTGTCGAGGCATTGATCTTGAACGGTGCCGCGCTCGAAAACAAGGATGCCAACGGTAACACCGCGTTGATGCTGGCGGCGTTGAAAGGCGAAAAAGCGATCGTTGCCCGCCTGCTGCAAGCCAAAGCTTCGCATAGAACGAAAAATCGCAACGGCGAGAATGCGATTGTGCTGGCAGCGAAAGGAAAACATCAGTCAACGGTCAAGTTGCTGCAGAAATACGGTGCGCGGTTGCCAAACCGACGCAAGCAAAACTTGACTGCATCACAGAAACTGGCAGCCATCAACCTGGGCACCAAGGAAGTCTACAAGGATTGGAGCCCGCTGATGGTCGCGGTGTGGCGCGGGCAGGATGATGTGTTGACTCTGCTGTTGAAAAAAGGGGCCGATCCCAACCAGATTGACAAAGAAGGCCATACGCCATTGACTCGGGCCTCGATCCAGGGCCACGAAGCTATCACCCGTCGTCTAATTGCAGCGGGCGCCAGTGTCAACAGGCGGGGTACGAGAGGTAAGACCCCGTTGATGTATGCGGCTGAACACGGCAACCCGGCAGTGGCAAGCTTGTTGTTGCAGGCGGGCGCGAAGGTAACCGACCACGACGAGCAGAAACGCTCAGCACTGTTTCTCGCGATTTTGGGTGGCCATGAAGAAGTTGCCACCCGCTTGCTGGATGCGGGCGCGAAACCGCAAAACATGCTGATTAATGGCAAAGGCGAATTATTGGTAGCGGCCGGCAACATGTCGTTGGCGACAGTTGGGCGTATGCTGCGTGCTGGCGGCGATCCGGGTTTGCGTGACCTAAATGGTCATGATGCGTTGTGGTATGCGGCGGACGCGGGTAATGTCTCTTTGCTGAGTCTTTTGCACCAGCACTATCGCTATCTAGACACAAAAGACAGGCAGGGACTGAGCCTGCTGCACAAGGCGGCAGAATTGGACAAGCCCGATGTCGCCGCTTTGTTGATTGAAAAAGGTATGGACGTCAACGTCGCCGCTGATGATGGTAACACGCCATTGATGATCGCTGCCAGTCGGGGCAATTCAGCAACCGTGGAGTTATTGTTGTCCAACGATGCCGAGCTCAATGCCAAAAACGATGTTGGGAACACGCCGCTGACTCTGGCAGTAATGGCGGGTAGTGTGGACACAGTAAATGTCTTGCTGGCAGCTGGTGCCGATGCTGATGCCAGAAACAACAAGCGTGAAAAAGCGATCGATCTGGCAAAGCAGGCCGACAAGACGCAAATCGTTGAGGCGATCAACACGCATAAAGCGAGCAAGGGTTTGTTCGGGTTCATCGCCTGCAAAGCAGCCAGTTGCTGATCAAGCCATCGCTAAGGTCTGAGTGAAGTGCCCTGGGGGTGCGCCGCCTGGTGAGAAATGCGGGCTAGCCCGCATGTTGAATTCCGGGCTCGATCGGATACAAGTCCCTCCATTTTGGTCTACATATAAGAAAATCGACAGGCTATGACGCGCGACGACAACCCACACAGATATGCAAGCTCCCGACCGCACAATACGCACCGCTGCGACCGCAATTCTGCAGCGTGCTGCTGATAGTATCAGCAGTATCATTCTGGGCAAGGATGATCATATCCGCCTAGCGCTGACTTGCCTGATTGCTCGCGGGCATCTGTTGCTCGAGGACTTGCCGGGCGTTGGCAAAACCACGCTGGCCCATGCGATCGCCCGGGTCATGGGGCTCGATTTCCAGCGCATTCAGTTTACTTCTGACCTTTTGCCTGCCGATGTGCTCGGTGTTGCGGTTTATGACCGTCAGCGCAGTGCTTTCGAGTTTCATCAGGGCCCGATTTTCGCCAATTTCATCCTCGCTGACGAGGTCAATCGGGCCACGCCCAAGACACAGAGCGCACTGTTGGAGGCCATGGAAGAGAACCAGGTCACCGTCGAAGGTGAGACTCGAGCATTGCCGCAGCCTTTCTTTGTCATCGCGACGCAAAACCCGCTGCACCAGATCGGTACCTATCCGTTGCCCGAGTCTCAGCTCGATCGTTTCCTGATGCGCCTCCATCTTGGTTTCCCTGATGAGCAGGCTGAACGCCAGTTGCTCAAAGGCGAAGACCGGCGCGACATGATCGAACAGGTCAAACCTGTGCTCGATGCGAACAAGTTGATCGCGCTACAGAAACAGGCAGCTGGTCTACATGTTGCCGAAGCGCTACTGGACTATGTACAAGCGATACTGAATTTCACCCGTGCTTCGCCGTTGTTCGAATTTGGACTCTCGCCCCGCGGAGGCCTGGCATTGCTGAGCTCTGCCCGTGCGCTGGCCTTGATTGACGGCAAAGATTTTGTGTTGCCGGAGCATATCAAGCAGGTATTACCCGCAGTGATCAATCATCGGCTGATGCAGACCTCTGATCAGTTGCAGGCGGACCAACAATCCGCTGCAGATTTCATCGCTGCATCTGTGCCAGTGCCTTAGAGAGCCGCGCTTTGTCTCTGGCTTCGCTGCTCAGGTTTCCCGATTTTTCGCGCAGGCCCGCACTGGCTTTCATCAGTCGTCGTAGCGGACCTTTTGATGGCGAAGTCACGCTTGACAAGCATCGTGTCTACATCCTGCCGACCAAAATTGGTGTTTTGTTCAGTTTATTGCTGATCATTCTGCTATTGGGTTCCGTCAATTACGGCAAAAGTCTGGGCTATGTACTGGTTTTTCTGTTGGCGGGTGTCGGCAATGTGGCGATGCTGGCGACCTGGAGGAACCTGGCCGGTCTGAGATTGCGCGCCGGGGGGTGTGCGCCGGCATTTTGTGGCGAGCCAGTTCGGTTTGCGGTGCAGTTGCAGAATGTGGATGCGATGAGGCGCTACTCGATCGCGATAAGTCAAAACGGCACCGAATTCGAAGTCGTTGATGTTGGACCGGATAGCGTTGCACAAATCCATTTCAGCAAAACGTCGGCTCAGCGCGGTTTGCTTGACGCGGGCCGCTTTCGGCTGAGCACTGAATTTCCGACCGGCTTGTTTGTGGCATGGACCTGGATCGAGCTGAAGATGCAGTGTGTGGTCTATCCAAAACCGGCCACGCGTGCGCGGTTGCCGGTTGGGAGTTCGGTGATCGATGGTGATCAGAATCGGCTCAGTGGAGGGCTTGAGGAGTACTCTGGCTTGCGCAAATTTCTTGAAGGCGACTCGTGGCGGCGTGTCTCGTGGAAAGCGACAGCGCGCAGCGATGAGCTTTACACCAAGGAGTTTGCCGGTGGTGCGCCAGAATTACAATGGATCGACTGGAGTACCATCGCCGCCGGTTCGGCCGAGCAGCGTCTCGCGATCATGACTCGCCTGGTGCTGGATGCTGAAGCAGCGCGTCGCCATTATGGGCTTAGATTGCCGGATTATGAAATCCCGCCACAGCATGGCACCCTGCATTGCCAGCAATGCCTGAAGGCATTGGCTCTTTATGGGTACTAGCCGGCATTCCTTTAGTCAGGACCGATTGACAGCGAAACTGGGGCCGGTGTTGTTGGGCATCCATATCGTCGCGTTGCCGCTTTATCCGCATATGCCGCTGCCGGTCCTGCTGACTGTTGTATTGTTCAGTATATGGACGCTTTTGATTATCCTCGGTCGCGTGGTCCAGCCTGGTCGGCTGACCATGGTCTTGCTGGCGTGCATCGTGGTGGCTGTGCTGGTGCTGTCATTCGGTACCATCTTCGGTCAGCAACCCGGTTCGGCTATGTTGCTCTTACTTTCATTTCTGAAACTGTTTGAAATGAAATCTACTCGTGATATCGCGATCGTGATCTTTATGGGGTTCTTCTTGATCGCGAGCAACTTCTTTTACTCCCAGAGCCTAATGATTGCCATATACGTGTTTGTCGTCGTGGTCTATCTGACATCGGTGTTGATCGTGTTCAGCGATCGTCTGGGCACGACCCGCTTCATCGTGCGCGTGCAACATTCATTGCAGATGATCCTGCTGGCAGTACCGCTGATGCTGATTTTATTCGTTCTGTTTCCACGCGTGCCTGGGCCACTATGGGGCCTGCCCAAGGACACGCAGACAGCAGCGACTGGTCTCTCCGAGGCGATGTCGCCGGGCAGCATCAGCCGGCTGGTGAGCTCGGGTGAAGTGGCTTTTCGGGTGAAATTCGTCGGCAAGCCGCCGCCTCGATCCGAGCGCTACTGGCGCGGCCTGGTGCTGTCAAAATATGATGGCAAAACCTGGCGCTCCGACAATGCGCCGTCCGATACCTATCCGCGCTTGTCACGCTCAGAAGGCGCGGACACCAGCTATGACTACACGGTCATGTTGGAGCCACATCACCGACGCTGGCTGTTTGCACTTGAATCGATCGTCGAATATGGCGACGAGCAGAATCTGACCCGAGAACTGCAGCTGCTTTCAACAGACCCAATCACGGATGTGACCCGCTACAGTCTGCGCTCGGATACTACTGTGCGGAACCTCGGTTTGTTCGAATCCGAAAGAGGTAAGAACCTCGATCTGCCTGCCGCGCGCAATCGACAGACTGTGGAATTTGCCAGAGCGCTTTTCGGTGATTCCAATCAAGATGGCAGCACTTACGTCAAGAAAGTACTGCAGCATTTCGGTGAACAAGCGTTCTTCTACACCTTGACGCCGCCATTGCTGGGCATCAACGCAATGGACGATTTTCTGTTCAGAACGCGGCGCGGTTTCTGCGAGCATTATGCGAGCGCATTCGTCTATTTGATGCGCGCAGTTTCGATACCGGCACGTGTTGTTGTCGGTTATCAGGGCGGAGCGATGCATCCGTTCGACGATTATATGATCGTGCGGCAGTCCGATGCTCACGCTTGGGCCGAGGTCTGGCTCGAAGGTCAGGGTTGGGTGCGGATCGATCCGACCGCTGCGGTTTCACCGACACGTATTCAGAACGGTATTGCCAGTGCAGGGCTGGAGCGCGATTTGCTGCCTTCAATTCTGGTTTCGGAAAACGCCTGGTTTCAACGTGCCCGCCTCCTCTGGGACAGTTTCCACAACAACTGGAACCTGTGGGTTATTGGTTTTGACCAGCAGCGCCAACAACGCCTGTTGGCGCTGCTAGGCATGAAAGACGTCAGCAGCAGCGAGCTGGTGATCGGACTGGTTTTGGTGATGACCTGCGCGGTCGGCCTGCTGGCGTGGTGGGTACTGTTGAGCGAACCGGCCCGGCAACGGGATGTGGTCAGGGCCTACTACGATAAGTTTTGCAGGAAATTGCAAAAGGCCGGCGTTAGCTATCATCCCCACGAATGTGCGGGGGAATTGATGGCGCGCGCAAGCAGAGTGCTACCGGCCAGAGAGCGCGAGCTGGCGATGATTACCGCGGACTATCAGTGTCTGCGCTATGGTGATGATCCGGATCCGCGGCGTCGGGAACGCTTTATTCGCGCGATTCGGCGCTTTAGGCCAAGCTGATCCTTTTCGGCACGGTTGCGGCGTATTTGCCGGTTATTCGCAAGTTACATGCAGAACTGTCCAACCAATTGCCGGATCACTTTCACAGTCGGTTCGATCTGTTCCAGTGCCAGGAATTCATCCGGCTGATGCGCCTGTTCGATCTGACCGGGGCCGAGCACAACGACATCTAAACCCAGCTCGCGGTAAAACGGCGCCTCTGTTGAAAAAGCCACCGCCTCGGCAGAGCAATCGGTGAAGCCTTCTGCAGCCTTGACCAGTGTCGAATCCACTGGTGTTTCCAGCGCTGGTACGGCATCGAGCAGGTTGCGCAGCCGGTAGTCGATCTGGCTGCCTGCCAATGCAGTCTGCACGCAGTGTTCGAGTTCGTGATACAGGTCCGTGAGCGCCATGCCCGGCAATGGTCGGATGTCAATTTGGAGTTCACACTGACCGCAAATCCTATTCGGGTTGTCGCCACCGTGTATGCATCCGAGGTTCAGGGTTGGCTCGCCAATTTCGAACAGGGCATTATGGTACTGTTGCTGCAATCGTCCGCGCCATTGCATCAGCATGGTGATGACCCTGTGCATTGCGTCCAGGGCGTTATGTCCCAGTGCTGGATTGCTGGAATGACCCGACGCACCCGTAAGTCTGATGGCTTCCATCATCATTCCCTTATGCATGCGCACCGGTCTCAGGCCGGTAGGTTCCCCGATCACCGCAAACCGCGCTGCGCGCAACTGAGCGCCTTGTACTGCCCTGGCGCCGCTCATGCTCGTTTCCTCATCGGCTGTCGCCAGCACGGTCAGCGGTTGTTTGAGCCGAGAGAGGTCGAGCCCTTGGATTGCTTCCAGGACCAGCGCGAAAAAGGCTTTCATGTCCGAGGTTCCGAGGCCATAGAGCCGATTGTCCGTCTCGGTGAGCTTGAACGGATTCGAATGCCATTGCTCCTGATCATACGGTACCGTGTCGGTGTGGCCGGCAAGTACCAGGCCGTTCTTGCCAGGGCCGTATGTCGCGATCAGATTGGCTTTGCTGCTGGTGGCCTCGAGTGATTGAATTTCGGTGCTAAAACCCAACTCCTCAAGCCAGGTTGCCAGCGTATCGATCACCTGCCGGTTGCCCTGGTCGAGCGCCGGATTTGTGCAGCTGATCGACGGAATTGCAATCAGTTGGCGCATCATTTCCATCAGGGGCGGTGTCTTTCTGTGCATACCGTCAGGTTATACGTGCCGGGTCAGGTAACGCAAGGGCTAGCCCGCATGTTGCGCGAAGGATTTGGATTTTACGGGCAAGCTGGCAAAGCAGGTTGGACGATCGCGTGCAGATTCATCGCCTTAGCTATGGATCAAGGGCGATCGTTCGAGATGCGACGCCAGATTGTTCGTAAAACCAAATAGGACAAACTGTGACTGCGCCGTACGCCGTTAAATTTGATTTATGTGATTGAAATATGTCGAGGTTTAACGGATGAGGCGTCCGCCTTCGTGCAACATGCGGGCTAGCGCCGCAAAAGCGGATTTTATCAGTCTGGATTAATGCCCTGCGACCGATATCGGGTACAATCGCACCGTTGTACAAAATCGTGCCTTCGTGCCAAAAAGGATGAAATCTTTAGATGAACCCCACGCCTGAACCCTTGCTCTCGCAGGTTCCTGCAGCGCTGCAGCAAACAGTGTCCAACTACTGGCATGACTGGTTGGCGTCCAGTGACCAGACCGAGGACAGTTTGCCCGTTGAGTTATCGCTGCTCGGAAAAATCTGGGCCTGCAGCGATTTTGTTGCCCGCACCTGCATACGCCGACCCGGGTTGCTGGCCGAGCTGGCTGTCGAGGGTCTGGAGGCTCCGCGGTCGGCAGATGACTATCAAGCCCGGGTCGCAGAGGCTATTGCGCAGGCAGAGCCGACCGAGGAGGGCTTGATGCGCGCTTTGCGCCAGTTGCGCCAGAAGGAGATGTTGCGTATCGCCTGGCGCGATCTTGCGGGGCTGGCCGATGTCGAGCAGGTTTTGCACGAGCTCAGCGACCTGGCCGAGGCAGTCATTGCGCAAACGCTGGAGCACTTGTACCAGCAGACCACCGAGATGCTGGGCACGCCGAAGAACGCCCTGGGAGAAACCCAGAAGATGCTGGTGCTGGCGATGGGGAAACTGGGTGGACGTGAACTGAATTTCTCTTCAGATATCGATGTGGTCTTCGTTTACCCCGAGGAAGGTAACACCGAGGGTGGGCGCCATCTCTCTAATCATGAATTCTTTTTGCGCCTGGTCAGGAAGTTCGTGCGCGTGCTGGATGAAATCACCGCCGATGGCTTCGTCTTTCGTGTGGATACCCGCTTGAGACCGAACGGCGACAGTGGGCCTCTCGCACTGAACTTCACCGCGATGGAGCACTACTATCAGCTCCAAGGTCGCGACTGGGAGCGCTACGCGATGATCAAGGCGAGAGTCATCGGCGGCAATGAGCGTGAGCGCAGCGCACTGGCAGCGATGCTGCGGCCGTTCACTTACCGCCGTTACCTGGATTTTGGCGCGTTCGAGTCCATTCGCGAAATGAAAGGCATGATCGAAGCCGAGATGCGCCGCAAGGGCATGCGTAACAACATCAAGCTCGGTCGGGGTGGTATCAGGGAAATCGAGTTTATTGGCCAGACTTTTCAGTTGATTCGCGGCGGACCGATGCCCGAGCTGCAGGTTCGCAGCATTCTGAAATTGCTGCCGCTGCTCGCCGAACACGGCCACCTTGAGCCGCAGGAGGCTGAAGATCTCGGGCACAGTTATCGATTTCTCCGCCAGCTGGAAAATCGCTTGCAGATGGAGCGCGATCAGCAAACTCAGGTCCTGCCCACCGATGCGTTGTCCAAGGAGCGCATTCGGCTGGCGATGGACTTCGATGACTGGAATGACTTGATGCGCGCTCTGGATCAGCATCGCCAGGCCGTCACTCGGGTCTTCGATTCGGTCATTTCGTCGGAGGAGCAACCCGAGACGGAAAGCATCGATGCTTTGCAACTTTTCTGGACTGATAGTGCGAAGGCCGATGGTCTGGCCAAGCTGCTGGCCGAGGCCGGTTGTGTCAAGGTAGACCAGGTTGTGGAAATGCTCGCGCGTTTCAAGAACTCGGCAAGAATCCGTACGCTTTCGGCCGAGGGCACGCGACGCCTGCAGCAGCTATTGTTGAAATTGCTCAAGCAAATCGCGTCATTCGCGAATCCGCTGCAGCTGCTCGATCGCGTGCTGGAAATCCTGGGCGCGATCGTCGGCCGGCCAGTCTATATCAGCCTGCTGCTCGAGTACCCGGTGGCTCAGCAGCAGACGCTGGAACTCTGTGCTGCCAGTCAATGGTTTGCCAATGAACTGGCACGGTATCCGATATTGCTGGACGAGCTTCTCGACGCAGGGGAACTGTTTCGGCAGAATGACTGCGAACAACTCACCACTGAGTTGGAGCACCTGATGTCGCAGGTCGATGAGCACGATCTCGAGCAACAAATGGAGCGCTTGCGGCAGTTCAGGCGCACTGAGATATTCAAGTTGGCTGCGACTGATGTGATTCATGTTCACCAGATCTGGGATGTTGGCGCTAAGCTGAGCACGATTGCAGATGTTGTGCTGCGGAAGGTGCTCCAGCTATCATGGGATGCGGTCTGTCAGCGCCACGGCGTGCCGGTATGCGTTATCGACGGCGAGGAGTATCGGCCGGGCATGGCGATCATTGCCTATGGCAAGTTGGGTGGCCTGGAAATGGGCTACGGGTCGGACCTGGATATTATTTTCCTGCACGACAGCGCCGGTGAAAAGCAGTACACCAGCGGTGAAAAAAGCATCGACAACAGTCAATTCTTTATACGTGTCGCACAGAAGGTATTGCATATACTTGGTACTCGCACACACTCGGGCATACTTTACGAGGCCGATACCCGTTTGCGGCCGGATGGCCGCGCTGGCATGCTGGTCAGCAGCGTCAGCGCCTTTGAGGATTATCAGCGGAATAAGGCCTGGACCTGGGAACACCAGGCGCTATTACGTACGCGAGGCATCGCCGGAAGCGAGCCAGTTCGGATGGAGTTTGCTAGAATCCGACGTGCAATACTCGCGATGCCGCGGGAATCTGGCGTGCTCTGTAAAGAAGTGGTCGATATGCGTGAAAAAATGCGCAAGCATCTGGCCAGTCGGGATGATTCGAGTATTAACATCAAGCAGGATCCCGGAGGGATGGTCGATATAGAATTCACCACCCAGGCCGGTGTGCTGATGAATGTGGGAGAACATCCAGAGATGCTCGGTGTCAATTCGACGCTGGAGTTTATCGAATACCTGGCTGCCGTGGGTTGGTATACAAATAAAGAGGCTGATGATATGTCAGCCGCATACAAACTGTTCCGTCAGCAGACGAACAAACAGGCGCTGGAGGTCGCGCTGCCTGATGATATCAGGCAAGTGTTGCAGCCACATTTCAATCGCGTGACGCAGTTGTGGAATGAGCTGGTTGTTGCCAGAGCCACGATAGAAGCAACGCCCTGAAGCGGGTTCCGGGATCCGGGCATTGAGGAAGCTCTGAATCGGTCCAGCTGGGAGTTTTGCAGAGCACGCAGAGAAAGGGATGCGGCTTTATTTTTCGCCATTTTCGATCACACATGTGCGCGAAAATGCCGGCACGTCCATGTGCCGAAGGAAAACTCTGAATAGGTCAGAGTTTCCTGAAGTATACGCAGGTTGCGTTACCCGTCGGGTCAGCCATCGATTGATATGGCACGGTGGAATCACATTGTTTATTGGAGATTGATATGCAAACCATGGCAGACCGTGACGGTGTCATCTGGTTTGACGGTGAAATGGTACCCTGGCGTGAAGCCAAGGTTCATGTGCTCACGCATACGCTGCACTACGGTATGGGCGTATTCGAGGGCGTACGTGCTTACAAGGCAGAGCAGGGCACCGCAATATTCCGCCTGCAGGCCCACACTGACCGTCTGTTTGATTCGGCGCAG
>JARFQK010000351.1 GCA_029287815.1 Gammaproteobacteria bacterium | reverse complement strand
AGATGTGTATAAGAGACAGTCCTTGTTCTCGCTGGTCGAAGGTATCGCAGCGGGCGCTATGCTGACGATGATCGCGCAGACGATGCTGCCTGAGGCCTATTTCAAAGGCGGCTCGATCATCGGTTTTTCGACCTTGCTCGGCTTCCTCGCCGCGATCTTCCTGAAAACGCTGGAGTGAACTCAGAACTTGATCCTACGTGCTTTTCCGATGCACATCGTCGGTGCGCATGACGCACCCTACGGACTTTTAAGCAACATCAAAGCCCTTCTCAGCGATCTCTGCGCCTCTGCGTCCTCTGCGTTCATCACCATGAGTTCATAAGTGCACTGATATGCAGGCTGGGGAACGCTTGCGGTCAATGGCCGAACGGCTTAATGTATGCCGCAGCAAAGAATTCAATGAGAGACTCATGGCTACGATTCATATCAGAAAAAAACATCACATGGACAATCAGAGCGTCAAACAGGAGGTACAGAAGCTGGCCGACAAACTCAGCCAGGATCTGTCGGCCAAATACAACTGGGAGGGTGATCGCCTGGTGTTCAAACGCAGCGGCGCGAATGGCCATATCGACATCGTCGATGGCGCCGTCGACATCGAAATCAAGCTCAGTATGATGCTGACGCCCTTGAAAGGAAAAATCGAGCAGACTGTGGCTGATTACCTCGAAGAACGTCTGAGCTGATCCGCTTTTTCGAAAGCCTCATACTGCACACGGACAAACTCTTCACCGTACTTTCTCTCCAGACGACGCACGGTGAAGTGCGCACGAGCCAGATGCTGAAAATGATGCATAAAGATCGCGTTTAACGCGCCCCCGCTGACCGCACCGACGATCGGCATCAGCTGGACCGCTGCGCGTTGACTGATTGCGATGCCAAAACGGCTGGCGATCGCGTTGATCAATTTCATCACAATGGGACCCGAATCGGCCGTAAAGCCATGCGCCGCCACATCGGCCATCGCTGCAGTCATATAAGCCGACAGCGCCAGACGCACGCCGTAGTAACCGGTATCAGCAGCATCGTCCATCTCGGTCTTGCCGCCGAGGGCAAAGCACTCGACGCAGGCCAATTGCGTTTCGGGGTCAAAAACATCCTCGCCCTCGTCACGCGCGATCTCGGCAATACCACGCAACATCAATGTAGTCGTCACCGGCAGTTCGAGTAGCAGGCCGGGCAAGCCGAAAAAACCGCCGGCACCGCCAGATCCTGCCGCCAGGACCTTGAAATAAGCCTCGTGCGCACTGAGTTCGTGATCGCGCCGCATGGTTGAGACGGCGGTTCGCAGGGCTTTCGAAATCCCTTTTTCTGCGGCGTGATGGATTCGCCGGTACCATTTCTTCGGGAGCAGGTGATAAGCGATTTCGATCGGGGTGCCGACAACGTTCGACAGCCTTACCGCTAAACTCGGATGCTCCAGAGTATAGTAAGCCGCCTCTAATTTCTCCAGGTCACGCTTTTCAATGCTTATTGGCACGGCTGACGCACGATTTGGTCGCGTGTTGGTTTGAGTGGCTCTAGACATCGCGGTACCTGTGAGCAGTTGTTCTCGTTGATCTGGACGCGCCCTGCCTGACCCGATGGCTATCTCTTGATCAGCAACGGCATGCACGCGCCTTTGCCTTATCAGTAGTCTGCGTCGCCTGGTGAGAATTGCGCGCTAGAGATTATTTTACCGGAAATAGGCCGATAGTTGATTTACCAGATATGGTATATTTGCGGTTATTTGATTTGAAACAAGGTATTGAAGGCATGCCACGATTCGATGAGGTCACCCGAGGAGTTACGCTAGGTATCGGCATCGCAATCTTGATTCCGGTTGCGCTCAAGACGCTGGCCCCGGTGCTGAGGCCAGTGGTGCGTTCGGCCGTGAAAGGCAGCGTCCGCGCAATCGAGAAAGGACGCGAGATACTGGCCGAAACATCTGAAAAGGTCGAGGATCTGGTCGCCGAAACCCAGGCTGAGATGCGTGCCGAGCGGTTACACGCCGAGGACGCGATTGAACCAGCCGCATCCGAGGCTGCCGGCGCTGCGGCAGCAGGACAGCATGAAGATCCATCCAACGTCAGGAATATCGTCAACGAATGACGCCCGTGTTCTTTATTGCCCATACGACATCCGGTCGTACACGTATCCGTTGGGCAGGCGATGCAGAATACAAAGCTGATATCTGTCAGCTCGCATCCGCTATCGCCGGGATCGAGGGTGTCGACGACGCCTCAGCCAGATTGACGACAGGCAGTATCGTTATTGAGCATCACGATGCGCCGTGGGCTGACCTTGAGTTACAGCTGAGCCAAGAACTTTCCATTCAATTCACTTCCGTACCAGCCGCGATGCGTCGCAACGGCATCGAGACCTTCGACAAAGGCCTGGTTGATATCGATGCTGCGCTCAATAAGGTTAACCTGGACCTGGATTCGCTCACATTGCTGATATTCTCGATAATCGCGATCATGCAGGCGTTACGCGGGAACGTTCTGAGTTCGTCAACCTCCTTCCTTTGGTACGCTTACACGCTGGTCGCCATGTCACGCGACAAGGCTGGCAGCTTCCAAAATGATCATCCGGACCCGTCCGAGTGAACCACTCGGATTGAACCATCGGTATAAGAACCCGCCCTAATACTGTGCATTAACGTGGAACTATCTTGAGGTATCACTGATGATTTACAAGTTGCTCGTCAACGCGACATTCCTGGCCATCGGCTACTATATCGGCAGAGAAGTCAGCCGCAATGAGTCGATGCAAAAGGCATCCAGGGAAGTCAGCGAAGCGACGGACAGGCGTTCCGAAACAGCATCGCGCCCGCGGCCTGACCAGGAGCCCAGTTCCTAGCCCGCATTTCTCACCAGGATCACGGAAGCAGGCGCAGGACGGAGCCCGCATGTCCCACCAGATGAGCGAGCCCTCACTTGATCTTTGAATCCACAGAGGATTTTGCTCAGTCGGCAATAGACACGGCTATTCCACTCCTTCGCAAAATCCTCTGTAAATCCAAATCTCGGCGTGATCATCTCGCCCCCTGGTGAGACATGCGAGCTGGTGCTCGTAAGCGCCGCTCTGGAG
>JARFQK010000308.1 GCA_029287815.1 Gammaproteobacteria bacterium | reverse complement strand
TCGCACCGTATGATCGGCATGATTCAGCCCGATCCTGTTGCCGACGATGAAGCCGAGCTCTGTCATACCGGTTGTGCAGGTCGCATTACCCAATACCGCGAAACCAGTGACGGTCGGCTCGAGATAGCACTGAGAGGTGTTTGCCGATTCGATATAAAAGACGTGCTCCCAACAACACGTGGCTATCGCCTAGGCGTTCCAGACTGGTCACGCTTCAGTTGCGACTATGCCGATCATGACGAGGACTTGGTCGCGGAACGCGATCGCCTGATCGAAAACCTCAAACGCTATTTCGAGTCCAAAGGACTGGTCACTGACTGGGGTGCACTCGAACAGTTGCCGACGGTAAAGCTGGTCAACAATCTGAGCATGGCGCTCCCGTTCAGCGAGCAGGATAAACAGGTGTTGCTCGAAAAGGTCGAGCCGGTCGAGCGTCTGTTCACTTTCACCGCGCTACTGGGCGGCGAATACCCAACATCCGTCTCCGATACGCGTCACTGACCATGAGCGATACGATCGTATCCGCCATTGGTCATGTGTCGGTACGCGCCGGCTGATCACGTAACAGTCATGCTCTCGACTGCTCTGAAACTTGGTCTCGCCGCTGTGGCGGTTTTCGGCTGGACCGGCCCGCTCACTGCGAATACTCCGGTTCCGACCGAGAACGTTTACACTTTCGCGAAGCCGACGCGCGATGGAATCGGCAAGTTTTACTTTGGGCGGGAAATCTCGCAGGTGATGGGACACCGCGGTGCGGCCTGGCTGGAACGAGCATCCAGAGTCCAGGAAGAGGCCCCCGACGACGTGGTGCGTGCGATGCAGTTAAGTGCCGATGCCGTGGTTGCGGACATTGGTGCTGGCACCGGATATTTCACGTTTCGGCTCGCCGCGGTGGTGCCAAACGGGCGCGTGTACGCAGTTGATATCCAAGCCGAAATGCTCGAGATTATTCGCAAACGCATGCAGCATCACACCATCAATAACGTGATGACGGTGTTGGGAGAAGTTGACGATGCGCAGTTGCCGGAGAGTGGAATCGATGCAGTTTTGCTCGTGGACGCCTACCACGAATTTGCTTACCCCTACGAGATGATGCTCAGTATCGTACATGCCCTGCGCCCAGGGGGAAGAGTATTTTTGATCGAATACCGGGGTGAAGACCCAACTATCCCGATCAAACGCCTGCACAAAATGACGCAAGAACAGGCTCGGCGCGAGATGCAGGCGGTCGGCTTGCGCTGGCTGGAAACCAGAGATTTTTTACCGACGCAACATTTCATGATATTCGAGAAAGTCGACCGCGCAAAAAAAGGTGTGATCCGAACGAGGCAAATAGAGTGACAAGTGGCTATAATATGGCACTGTGATTTCTGCCCGGCTGTCAAACTAACTAACCCGCACCAGATCCGATGAGTACGCATGAGTATGATCTGTTGATCATTGGTGCAGGCGTTTCCGGAACGGCCTTGCTCTATCTTGCGTCCCGCTATACCGATCTGCAAAGAATCGGCATCATTGACAAATATGCAGCACCAGCCCGCGTTAATTCCCTGTCGAGCAATAACAGTCAGACCTTGCATTGCGGTGACATCGAAACGAATTACACGCTGGAAAAAGCGCTCAAGGTACAACGCGCTGCCAATATGCTGAAGAACTATGCATTACAGCAACCCGATTTTCACCATATAATTTTCAAATACCCCAAGATGGTGTTGGGCGTGGGCGAGTACGAATGCCAGCAGCTACGCAAACGCTACGAGGTTTTCAGCCCGTACTATCCGGCCCTGCAACTTTTCAACAAGAAGGCCATTGCGCGTATCGAACCTTCTGTCGCGATGAAAAATGGCCGTTTTCGACAAGATGAGATCGTCGCGCTGGGCTCCACCGACGAGTATACGGCCGTGAATTATGAAGCCCTGTCGAATTCATTCGTTCGTCAGGCGGAATCGACCGCGAGCAAGCAAATCGACCTGCATTTCAATGAGTATGTCACGCACATAAAAATTGCCCGGCAGCGCTTTCTGGTCGAAACGCGCCAGACCTGTTATCAGGCGCGATCGCTCGTGGTTTGTGCTGGAGGACATAGCCTGAAGCTGGCCCACGATCTGGGTTATGGCCTGCATTATTCCTGTTTGCCGGTAGCTGGAAGTTATTATTTCACACCGGCTGTACTCGCAGGCAAGGTCTATACCGTGCAGAACGATGCCCTGCCTTTTGCGGCGATTCACGGTGATCCGGACGTGCTGGTGCCAGGGAAGACGCGATTTGGCCCAACCGCATTGGTGTTGCCAATCCTGGAGCGCTACAACCTGAGAACGCTGCCGGATTTCTTGCAAGTGTTCCGCTTCGACAAGCGGGTGGCAAAGGTTTTGCTCGATTTGGTGCGCAATCGCGATATTCGCAATTACATGTTGAAAAATCTATTGTTTGAAATTCCGTTGATAAGGAAATGGTTGTTTCTTCGGGATGCGCGCAGGATCGTGCCGTCGCTGCGTTACCGCGATCTGGAGTTTGCGCATAATGTTGGGGGTATCCGGCCGCAACTGATCGACAAAGACCATCAGAGACTGCTGTTGGGCGAAGCGAAGATCGATACCGGCGTTGGCGCGATATTCAATATGACGCCATCGCCTGGCGGCACCTCGTGCCTTGAAAATGCCGAAATCGATCTGCGCACGATAGTTCAGCATCTGGGCGCTGATATCGATCAGGATGCGTTCAAGCGGGATCTGCTCGGCTGGGATCAAAGCCATACCGGCAAAGACTTCACCGGCAGGATAATCAGCGGCGAACGGGACCGAAGTGGATGACCCCTCTGTCGCCTCTGTCGCTGTTGCTCTGTTGTGGTGCTTGCTGCCAACAAATTGATGTTAGACTGAAAGTGTTGTTTGTTTACGCGCCGGCCGATTGGCTATGTGATTACAAAGATACGGGAAAGAACCTATGACAGACTCGCAAAATGACGAATTCACCAAGCTGTTCGAGAAACTTAAACAAAGCCGCGACGAGCTGAATGTGCAGATGCATTTGGCGAAAGCCGAGGCCAAAGAGCTTTGGCAAGAGACCGAGGAAAAATGGCGACATCTACGCACCGAACTGGACAGAGTGAATCAAGAGTCCAGCGATACCAGCAAAGATGTCGGTGCTGCGGCCATGCTCGCCGCCGAGGAAGTCCGACGCGCTTACGACCGCCTGCGAAAACTCCTTTGACGCAAACAGCAGTTGGACTCGGCAATGCGCTCAGGTCCGCGGGCTCATGCCGGAAACTGCAGTTGCGGGCCGGGTTGGGCCATTCAATCGAATCCGGTGACTTTCTTGCTGACAAATTCACCAGTATCCTTGCTTAACGAGACGGTTTCGCGAAGGCCGAAAAGGCCGCGCTTGAAGGTAACTTCCATCGATTTGACGTTTTTCCACCATTGCGGCGAACCGTCGGCGCGTAAGACGATGGTCGTTGCCTTAGCCGGTTCGATTTCTGCCTGATCCGGTTTCACAGATAACAGGGGGTAGTTTCTGCCGGTATTGTCCTTGACTTCGATCAGGGATTTATTTTCCGCAGTCATGCTGATCGTGCGTTCGGCGCCCGAGGAGGCTTGCAGACTCAGGTAGAATACGGTTTGACTCGTGACACGCTTGTTTTTATGAACCTTGGTTTCATGCGTTTCTACCACAACCTGCTGAATCGTTATCTCGAGATCTGCAAGGTGAGCCTGGCCCATTGATGACTTCGCAGCATTATCGAGATATTCCCAGCTGCCATTTTGTTTCAGACGGACCCGTCGCCCATCGGTTGTCGTGGCGAAGCGATCGTCCGACAGAAACTGCCAGCTGCCATCTTCCCAGAGCAGCACTTCCCGGCCATCGTCAGTTATTATTTGTTGGTCAGCGGCCAGGATGGCGTCATGGAATATGGCCGATAATGCCACCAGGCCAGCAGCTATGACTTGTACGGTCGTGTTCGGCTTGTTCATCAGGTTCGTTTCTTTGGTGCGGCACGCGCGAATGCAACATGATATACAGGTGCAAGGCCAAAAATCCAGATCCGATCGGTGAGACCGAGTTATTGGCGTGCCTGAGCCCGACACAAATGCAATATAATCACCGCTACTCACATACCCGTCGAAAGCAATCGATTGCGCTGCCAAGGAGAAACTATGAGTATTGACTTTTGTTTGACCCCCGAGGAGTTGAGAGTGATCGGCTGCCTGATGGAAAAGGCGGTGACGACACCAGATCAGTATCCGCTGACCCTGAATGCGCTAACGAATGCCTGCAACCAGAAATCCAGCCGTGATCCGGTGATGACGCTGGACCAGGGTGCCGTCGCCAAAGCCGCGCGCCAGCTGGAGGACAAGGCTCTGATCAGCAGCAGTGAAGGCAAGAGCAATGTCGTCAAATACACCCAACGCTTGTGCAACACGCTACTTTCCGAGCTCCAGTTCACCGACGCGGAATATGCGGTGATGACCCTGCTGATGCTGCGTGGCCCCCAAACCCCGGGGGAACTGCGAGCACGCGGCGGTCGATTGTATGCGTTTGCCGACAATGAGGACGTCAAGACCGTGTTGAAT
>JARFQK010000298.1 GCA_029287815.1 Gammaproteobacteria bacterium | reverse complement strand
TGGTTTTACGAACAATCTGGCGTCGCATCTTGGACGATCCCCCTTGATCCATAGCTAAGGCTATGAATCTGCACGCGATCGTCCAACCTGCTTTGCCAGCTTGCCCGTAAAAGCCAAATCCTTCGTGCAACATGCGGGCTAGAGGCGGTGCTATGGCAGCTTGATTGTGTCGTCCGGCTGTGTGGCAATGGCGAAGAGGCACTGTCCGAACTAGAATCCGACACCTTCGATATCGTACTCATGGACTGCCAGATGCCGGTCATGGACGGCTATGAAGCGACGCGACAGTGGCGACTGCGTGAGAAAGAACGTGGCCTCCGCCGCACGCCGATCATAGCAGTGACGGCAAACGCCCTCGATAACGACCGCATCATCAGCAGCGAGGCCGGCATGGACGACCACCTGAGCAAACCCTATGTCATGGATGAACTCGCCTCGCTCCTTTCCCGCTGGCACGACCAGAACCGAGTCAACCTGGCCGAGTCCAACACAGCTGAATAGTATTTCGACAATCGATTATTCAAGCGTCCCGTTTGAATACTTCAATATAGCACCGGTTGACGAATCGCACCCCGATACGTAAGAATCGACTCTTCGCAGCAGTGAGACCAATATGATGACCGCGCTGAACAGGTCAAATGGCGGGCTGGGGCGCGCCCGGGCAGTGCTTTGCGCCGTGTTCGGCGCTGCAGCCCTCTGGGCTGCCTGTACTCAGGCAACACCGCAGACGCAGACCGTCGACTGCCCCCTGGGTGCGGCTTGCCACCCCTGCTCGGACGGCGTCGACAACGATGGCGATGGCTGGACCGACGGCGGCGACCCCGAGTGCTCAGCGGATCAACCCGATGAGCTCGGGCTCGGGAGCAGCTCCTGCAACGATGGCCTCGATGGTGACGGCGATGGCCGGGTCGACGGCGATGACCCGCAGTGCCAGACTGCGTCGGACCATGAGGTGCTAGGCGCCGATGCCTGCATGGACGTGTGCCTGTACCAGGACGAACGTGGCGACGGCGCCAGCTGCGCAGTGTGGGATCACCGCAGCCAGATCTGGAGTGAGCTCGACCCCAACAGCCTGCACGACCGGGCCCGCGCCTACACGATGTGGCTGCGACGCTTCATGATGCCAGCGGGAGGTGTCGCCACGACCATCTTCCAGGATACCAGCTACACGGTGCCGACCTTCTACACGGACCAGGGTGACTCGGCGATCTGGACCGGCACCTACCTCGCCACCGAGGCGCTGCGCGCGATGGCCACCGGTGCCCCCGATGCGTTGCAGCAGATCGAGCGTACCGTCGAGGTTCTGCATGATTGGCTCAATGTCACCGGGGCGCCCGGCTACCTGGCACGCTATGCAGCGCCGGTGGGCGTCGACCCGCTGGTGGACGCCTCCATCATCTACGGCCGCCTGACCCCCTACAAGGGCCGCTCCTGGCGATACGTCGGTGATACCAGCCGTGACCAGTACCAAGGCGTGATGTTGGGGTTGACCCTGGCCTATGAAGCGACGGACGACGCTGCGCTACGCAATCGCATTCGCGACGACGTGCTGGCGGTTGTCGAGCAGCTGATGAAGCGCGAAACGCGTACCACCCGAGTGGTGATCGGCAACCTCACCCTGCCCATCGATATCGACTACCAGTACGTGGTATTCAATCCGCAAGAGACCGAAGGCGGCGTGCCCGAGATCTATATAGAAGGCAGTGACCCCGAAGACATCCGCATCGCCGGCTTCCAGGAGTTTCACCCCTACGTCACAGACATCTATCGACAGGTGCCGGGTTTCGGCTGGCTCCCGAAAAACCTGCCGCGAGCTGGATCGGCCATCATGGTCGGCTCCTTCTTCCGGGCGGCGATGGAGCTCACCCGTGACCAACCGGGTTACGAGGAGCGCCACCAGGCGATCAGCGACTTCTACTACAGCAATGTTGGCCGTTGGCTAGCCGCAGCCGAGAAGTGGACCTATTTCGGCGAGTGCGGAGACGGTTACTACGGCACCCACATCGTGCAGCAACCGATGTTCAACTGGACGCGCCTGGTCGACGAGCCCGTGCACCAGACCCTGTTGCGCACCGAACTGCTGCACGAACAGATGTGGCCCACCTTCCAGGATCACAAGAACGTGCTCTACGCCTACTTCTACGCCGCCAATGCCCCGGACGGGGTGGATACCAGCGGCGTGGTGGCCGAGCACACCGCGCAGCTGCGTCTCTTTCCGCCGCCGCCGCGGGTCAATCTACCCTACGACCTGACCGGCCAGTTCGCCGAGGATGGTGCCTGCCCAGGCAACGCCATCGAGGCCCTCGATCTGAATGTGCGGCCGGCGGAGGACTACATCTGGCAACGTCATCCCTGGCGGCTAACGTTCTCAGGCGATCCCAGGCGCCTCTTTGCGGGAGTCGACTACCTCTTCGCCTACTGGTTGGGCCGACACCAGGGCTACATCGACGATGATGCGGAGAACACCTGCCTGCGCTGGCGTGATCCTGCTTAGCGGTCGAGCGACTGTCAAGGACTGCAACCACCGAGCGGAATCGAACTCAGTACGCCGACGATCAACAACATCAAAAGGGATGTGATGCCCATCAGTGTCTCCTTGTTTCGGTCGGGCTGCCAATGTCTGCGCAGCGCATTTAGACAGGCGGACCGCTAGCCCGCATTTCTCACCAGGCGGCGGGAAATACGGTTAGGTTATTGCTTGGTGCGGAATATTCAGAATGATCAAAAGTACAGTGTGTTATTCAAGCATGCCTATCACGGTTCAGGCTAGTCTTCGCGTCCATAAGCTTGCTCTTCACTCAAACCGTAGCTATTACGCTTTTCGCTCCAGAGCGGCGCTTACGAACACCAGCCCGCATGTCTCACCAGGGGGTGAGACATGCGGGCTCCATCCTGCGCCTGCTCCCGTGATCCTGGTGAGAAATGTGGGCTAGTGGATATCTCGTGCACGCACGCTAACCGGCATCACGGGCTATGCCAGGCTTTTCTTTTTTTCTTCGACTTTCGTGTCGAATTTTTCCCTGTTGATAACAAACCGTTCGTGGCGCCCCCTCGAGATCAGGTCAACGCCATCGTATGCCTCAACTTTAAAGACCAGGCGTCTGGCGTCGACCTCGATCAGCTCAACGTTGGCCGTCACCGTCAAACCCGGTGGCGTCGCCGCTTCATGGCTGATATCGATTTGCGTACCGACGGTCTGCTCCTGTGGCCAGTCGATATGAGGATTGATCGCTCTGATGCAGCACCATTCGAGAAAACCCACCAGGAAGCCGGTGGCGAACACTTCAGGCATGGCCTGGAATTCCTCCGATTCTGGATAGAGGTTGGGAACGGTTT
>JARFQK010000239.1 GCA_029287815.1 Gammaproteobacteria bacterium | reverse complement strand
CTGGTACAGGTTGCAGTTGGCACAGTTCTGACCTTCGACAGTGCTCTTCTCGACATAACCCAGTGACTTGGCTGTCGGATCATCGACGGACAGCATCGCTGCACTGGCCTTGCCCTGGTAGCCGATGGTGGCGATGACGGGGATTGCAGCCATTCCTTTCAGTATACTGCGGCGGCTGATCTGTTTGTCGTTTTTGCTCATTGTGGTATCTCCATACTTCGGTTAGTAAACTTTCATTCATGCCGACGTTTTACGGCTGGTCGGCAATCGCTCGCATGCTGGTCTCGATGGCGAGCTCTGAAACTGTTGATACTGCGTTCACGCAATGAATAAGCTGATGCAGCGTATCTCGTGCTAGCTCTGATTCATAATCGTACTAGTTACTATACATCGGTGAATCAAAAAAGTTTCATCAACTTTTCTCAGTCTGAATAAATAGAGGTCAAATGAGAATCATTTAACTTCAAGAGCTCAGGCATCGAAGTTTGGGGTCAGAGTAAAAAACACAAACAATTCGCGTCCCGCATCACCTGCAACCGACTCGAAATGTCAGACATGATGTGTTTCGTTCGAGTTAGCATCATGTCAGTGACAAAGAACGTTGTGGCGGTAGTGTTCAGGATGCGAAGGCTCAATAACCAACAACCGCCCGTTGCGATTAACAATAACTGTGCAGCCCTGGGACTCGACGGAGTGTGGGTGAGCTACCGGCGGATGTCCAAAGGCAGCCGATTGCTGATCACCGTGTTCATGATCTGGCTGATGCAGGCCGTGCCCAAATGGGCTGTCGTTGTTTTTGCCGACGGGGAAGTGTCCACCCGGATCATGGAAGTGTTTATCACGCCGCGGGCTGAATCCTCAAGCCAACTTGATGATTCGGACCACAGTTATGCATTCGTCTAAAGCCACTTGCTCGATGCAAACGCCAAAGTAGTGAAATTTTGACGCGATTATCAGTTCATCGAATATCAATCGTGCGCTGTTCCATGCCGATTGAATGAGTCTGTTCCAGATACCGGAAAGTGACATGCGCGACGACGTAACGATAAACTTCTGTTCCAGCCAGGTACCGAACGCAATATGTCTGAACATGAAATCCAGTAGCGATACTCATACGTACCGGTGGAATCGACAAGTTCTGTTCTGCCAAGACGGCGATATCCAAGACGCTTGAAATAGTGTGCAGCGAATCGCTCGGCTCGCACGTGCAGGCCGTTACCGCCTGCTGCCTGTACCGCACCGGCGACAGCCTGCTGTAGGAATTTACCAATACCATGACGCTGCCAGCTGCGGTCAATGTAAAGCCCGTGAAGTAGCGCAGAGTTCTGTCCGGCTGGATCATCCATCCAGGCCTGATCGGTCCATGCAGCCATGCCTGCAGCCTAACCACCCTTGCAGGCCATGATAATCTGCATGTCGCCAAGATCTGACGCGTTATAACTCAGGACGCGCAAGGCATTGCGCTTGTGGCGAGCGCTGGTCGGCCATGTACTGATTGCGCTGGATATGATGGCTTGCACCTGCTGCAACTCATTGACACCCACCTCAACCAGCTCAGGTTGACGCAGATCCTTCGACGTAGTCATTAGATGATTCGAGCCAGTGAGACGGCCAGCGCAGAACCATGCCAGACGATATTCGACCAAAGCTTCGCAGATGTTCGTCCGGTGCTGTCACCGGCCCGCTGCTCGGCGTCCTGCTGGTGATGTGCTTCATCCTGCTGCAGGTTGCGTAACAGTGCCTGGACGCCCTCTGGTGCGTCCGGCAACTGCTTTTCGCAGTGGTCGATCACAAACGTCTCGACTGCACTAACGGTGATGTAGCCGAATCTTCGTCCGCCGACGGCAGCGGTCGCACCTAGAAGCCAGCCCGAGAGGTGCCACAGCGGCAGCAACCTGGACCGGCAGGTGTGCGGTAACCAGGCATCGAGCAGCGCGAGATGCTTTTGTTCCGTCTTCAGGTGTGTCAGCGCAAATTCCCTGAGCTGCTTGTCGCGGCTGATCGCAAGCATACCCATGTAAATGGCCACTGCACCGGTCTCGCCGGCATGATCCGAACGCAGATCGCCGCACAACTCGCGGCCGAACGCGTCTGCGTCGAATCGTGGCAATGCAGTTCCATCAAGCGTCACGGCGGCTCACCATCATGTAGTTGACCTGCAAGGATGCCGTGAGGCTGAACCGCTTGTTGAACGGGTTGACTATTACCCCGGTGGCGTGGACTGGTGTCAGCCCGCCTGCGCGCAGCAGGGCAGCAACTTCTTCGGGCCGCACGAATTTACGCCAGGCATGGGTGCCCCGGGGCAGCCATCTGAGTACGTATTCCGCACCCCACTTGGCAACAATCAGCGATAACAGCGTGCGGTTGATGGTGGCTACGAACTGCAGTCCTCCGGGGGAGATGCGTGCGCAGCACTGTTGCATGAAGCGCGGTAGCTGTTCGACGTGCTCGACAACCTCCATATTCAACACGACATCAAAGGCCTAGTCGCCCACGGACTGGTCCAGCGTGCCGACACGGTAGTCAATGTCGAACCCCTGCTGGCGAGCATGGTCCTTTGCAACGGCAATGTTCTTGGCCGCCGGATCGATGGCTACTACCTGTGCGCCACGCTTGGCAATGGATTCTGCAAGAAGCCCGGCGCCGCATCCGATGTCGAGCACCCGCAGGCCTGCAAGTGATTTTCCATCAGCCATGCCGAGCCCGGCAATCTGCTCGCAGATGTACGGCACGCGCAGCGCGTTCGGCTTGTGCAGCGGCCACCTCACGCCGGTTTCATCCCACCATCGCTGCGCCAGCGCATTATAGCGGCCGATCTCTACACTGTTTACTGTATTCATTGCGCAAACACCATTCGATGGAACATTGGCTGAAATCTCAACGGGTCTTGCTGCGAAAGACCAGCTTTTAGCTTGAGGCTTTATGACAGCTGCATGCATATAATGTTCTTCAGACTCGCCAGAATAGGGTCCGCGAACACAATGCTTCCCCATGCTAGCCCGCGTTTCTCACCAGGCGGCTTAGAGAGCTGATAAGGCATTGGCTCTTTTGAGAAAATTCGAATGATCGAGAATACAGTGCGTTTGTCAACGGTGCCTATCACGGTTCAGGCTGGTCTTCGTGTCCGTAAGCTTGCTCTTCACTCAAACCGTAGCTATGGCGACGCTTTTCGCTCCAGAGCGGCGCTTACGGACACGAATCCTGCGCCTGCTTCCGTGATCCTGGTGAGAAATGCGGGCTAGGCACATGCCTGACGTGCCTGTCATCGTTTAGCCGTCAAACCAAAGTGGCGGCTCGGTCTGCCAACGCCGCAGTTGATGCCAGGCACGCCCGGGCCAGCGCGGATCATCGCCGACCAGCGGTGCGTTACGGATCTGCTCCTTCATGCCGGCCTCGACCACCGCCGTGCGCGCCTGCAGGTGCGAGGCGACCGGCAACGTGCTTGTAGGAAAATAAATGGGCTGTTACTCGAAAATCAACCGTTTTTGCGCAGTCGATCATAGTCATTCACTTAGTCCGGATGACGAATGCCCTCTGAATTCCACCCCAATCTCTCTGAAAACCGCATTCGCCAATCCGGAATTTAAGCTCTTACAGGAAAATTCCAGTCATCTGACCGATCGGCACCCTGCCGCGTCTGTCAGAGTCACAGCAAAGTGTGTCTTGAATCATTATCTTAGCTGAACAAATCTTGCTGCGGTGGCGCCCTGCTCTGCGGCAAACCGGCGGCCTCTGGATACAGCCTTTTAGCACTAACCAAGAACCTGTGAGTTGAGTTGCCAAAGGGAGTAGTTTAGTGCAGTGGCAAAACTGACCCACAAGAGGTAAGGGATGAGCAGCGCACCAGCAAGCGGGCGCACGCGCCAGAAAGAGAAAAGAGTAGCCACGATAAGGATCCACAGCACTGTGATGTCGGCGAGCGCCAAGAAGCCGAGGTGCCAGGTAAAGAAAAGCCAACTCCAAAGTGCATTGAACGCAAGCTGTAACAGAAACAATGTAAGCGCTTGTCGATTAGGGCCGAAGCCACCAGAGCGCCATACCAACCAGGCTGCAATGCCCATCAAGGCGTATAGAACCGTCCACACCGGGCCAAAGACCCCGGGCGACGGTGCCCAGCTAGGCTGGACAAGCTGGCTGTAGAAAGACTTGGCCTGTATTGAAGCCACAGCTCCAACCGCAGAGGCAGCAAAGCTCACCGCAAGCCAACCGACTAGACCGAGTATCTGCTTTTGCTTTCGAAATGAGGACATCCGGATCTTCATGTTCTGCCTAACGTTGCGCTCACCGGTAAATTACGAGCGCAGCGAGTAATTTGTCCGTGTGTAGTGCTTTGTTATAAATTTTTTTCATTCTCTTTGCTATGCCAAATTCTTAATACATAGATAATTTCATCGGTGATAAGGTAGCGTACTGTATAGTTACTTATGTAAAGATCGCGGACTTGCTCTGGATCGGAAGCTTTTAAGACGGGTAGACCAATTCTGGGAAATCGCTTCAGCTTATCTACGCCCTCTTGTAGATTTATCACTATTCGACGGGCTGCGAATGGGTTTTTATCCTCTACAAATTCCACCAATCTTTGGAGATCATCGATCGCTTCCGGCGAATACCCTATCCTCATTATTTAGGTGGCGGTTTACGGTCATTGGTGCCCCAGCTATTCAGCCATGCGTTCACGTCCTCTTCGTCAATGGATTTACCTGCCTTTATGGATTCAAGTGCTTTGAGGGTATCTTGCCACCGAGAATCTTCGAGGGATTGCCTTACAAGAAACTCTTTAATAGCTTGATTAATAAGGTAGTTTCTACTCCTATCAAGCTTTTTGGAAAGCACTTCCAGAGATTTTTCCACATCGTCAGCGATCCGAATACTCGTAATACTCATAATTTGCCTCACATGTAGTGACATGTATTACATATTAGTACAACCGAGGCGGTATGGCTAGAGAAATTTATAACGCTCGAACTCAGCCGCGCAGTTTTTGCGTCGGCTGTCACTGCTGTCCCGTTAACTGAACGAAAAAAGGCTTAAACCTCAACGAACTGCAAATCCGGGGACAGTATACCTATTTCCCACCTATTGTCGCTTCCGGTTTACAGCTGCAGTAAGAACGATATACTTAGCCGCATCAATTGATACAACACGGAGGTTTTTCCTATGGCCAGGATGGCACGGGTCGTGGTAC
>JARFQK010000196.1 GCA_029287815.1 Gammaproteobacteria bacterium | reverse complement strand
AACCGTTTGTGGATTGCGGTGAACGCCGTTGACGCGGAACTCGTAATGCAAGTGCGGGCCCGTGGCCAGACCCGAGCTGCCGACATACGCAATCGTCTGACCCTGCTTGACGCGTTTACCGACTCGGATCTTCTTGTTGTAGCTGTTCAGGTGTGCGTACAGGGTCGTGTACTTGCTGCCGTGCTGGAGGATGACCACGCGGCCGTAGCCACCTTTCTTGCCCTTGAAAATGACCTTGCCATCGCCGGCAGCACGAATTGGTGTGCCGCGTTTGGCCGCATAGTCGACGCCTTTGTGCGAACGAAAGCGCTGCAATATCGGGTGATACCGTCGCGTCGTGAAACCGGAGCTGATCCGGGTAAAGTTGACCGGTGTGCGCAGGAATTCCTTGCGCATACTCTTGCCTTCGGGTGTGTAATACTCGGTGCGTTTGGTTTCGGGATGCGTGTAACGTACAGCGCGAAAGACTTCGCCATCGTTGATGAACTCAGCGGCAAGGATATCACCGTCCTTGAGCTTTTCGCCGTTGCGATAGATTTCCTCGTAAAGCAGCTTGAAGCTGTCGCCTTTGCGGATGTCCAGCGCGAAATCGATGTCCCAGCCGAAGATACTGGCCAGTTCCATGATCACGTTCTCGGAAATCCCGGCCTGGTTGGCGGCTATGAACAAGGATGTTTCGATCGTGCCGTTCGCGTGCGCGACGCGCGCCTCGACATTGTGCTTGTACTCTTTCGCGGCCAGTTCGCCATTCTTGCGTTCGATCAACAGATACGTCTCGGCATCGAGTTCATGGCGCAGAGCCTGCAACTCGCCTTGATCATCAGTCAGTATACGAATCACGTCTTTGGGGAAAATCTTGGCAAGCTTTTTCGCAGCTGCCCCGGACTTCATGACTTCATCCAGCTGTAGTGGCTTGAAGCCCGCCCGCTTGAACAGTTTCGAGAGGCTGTCACCGGCTTTCACTGTCAATTCCTGCCACTGCTTCGGCGGCTCTTGCTTCAGGTCATCGATGATTTCCTGTTCGGCCTGTAATTCGGGCAAGGTGAGCTCGAAACTCATGCGTGCCATCTCGTCCTCGGACGGCTTCACTTCCTTGAACGAGGGCAGGCTGGCAGTGTTGAGAGCATGCGATGAAGTCTTGGCAATCACGACGCCCAGGACGACGCTGGCTGTGGCCAAGACTGCCCAACGCAGGATGGGGTGGCGCTGACGCTTTTGATGGACGCGAAAATCTTGATTTATCAATGCCATAGCGAAATTTCTATCGGTCTTGTTATTACTAGAATGTAGTTACTTATCGACCCCGGGTCAATAAAATATAGCTATATTTTCAAACGCTTTTCTGGCGTAAACGTACCATCAAAACAGACCGGTTACGAGCTGTTCTTGTGGTTCGTCCTTACCATGAGGTATCTTATACGCCTTTTCCATCAGGAACCAGTGATGACAGCGATAGATGAGCAACTAAATATCATCCGGCGGGGCGCTGACGAAATACTCGTCGAGGAAGAGCTCATCGAGAAACTCAAGAAAGGCCATCCGTTAAAAATCAAGGCTGGCTTCGACCCGACCGCACCGGATCTGCATCTGGGTCACACGGTGCTGATCAACAAGCTGAAGCAGTTCCAGGACCTGGGTCACGAGGTGCTGTTCCTGATCGGCGATTTTACCGGGATGATCGGAGATCCGACCGGCAAGAGCGCGACCCGGCCGCCGCTGACGCAGGCGGAGGTGCATGAGAATGCGAAAACCTATCAGGCCCAAATATTCAAAATCCTCGACCGGAAGAAAACCAAAGTGGTCTTCAACTCCGAATGGATGGGCCGAAAAAACAGCGTCGATATGATCAGGTTGGCGGCCAGCAGCACGGTGGCCCGCATGCTCGAACGCGACGATTTCAGCAAACGTTACAACGGCGGCCAGCCGATTGCGATCCATGAGTTCCTGTACCCATTGATCCAGGGCTATGATTCCGTCGAACTCGAGGCGGATGTCGAGCTTGGCGGCACCGATCAGAAGTTCAATCTGTTGATGGGGCGTCAGCTGCAGGAACAGCACGGTCAGAAGCCACAGGTGGTGCTGACCATGCCTATCCTCGAGGGACTCGATGGTGTGCAGAAGATGTCGAAGTCACTGAACAACTACATCGCGATAGCCGACGAACCCGGCGATATGTTCGGCAAGACCATGTCAATCTCCGACGAGCTGATGTGGCGGTATTTCGAATTGCTGAGCTTCCGTCCGATGACCGAGATTGAAGGTTTCAAACAGGACATCGCAGCGGGCAAGAATCCACGCGATGTGAAGTTCGTGCTGGCCGAGGAACTCATCACGCGTTTTCACTCACACGATGCAGCGGTCAAGGCGCGCGCGGATTTTATCGCGCAGTTCGCCAAAGGTGGGATTCCGGACGATATTCCGGAACATTTTTTCGAGACCGATGCACAGGGTTATCCGATTGCCAATCTGCTCAAGGATGCAGGGCTTTGTACCAGCACTTCGGAGGCGATGCGCATGATCCAGCAGGGCGCGGTGAAAATCGATGGCGAGAAAATAGCGGACAAGGCGCTGAGGATCACTGCCGGAACCGAGGCCGTGCTCCAGGTCGGCAAGCGCAAGTTTGCCCGGCTGACGATCAAGTGAGCAGCCATTGCATGTGGCGAGCAATGCAAGGTGCGCCGTGCGCACCTTACTCGAATTAATTGGATGTGTCCGCATGAAACGCTAACGACGCAAATCGATTAATCGTCATTAAAACCTCTTCGTGTCTTTGGCTTTTTTGCGGGTTCCAATATCATTGCATCGCGATTATTGGTGCGCACGGCGCACCCTACCGATGAAGCCCGACAGAGCCACAATGCATGCGGAAACGATAAGCGTGCAGTCAGCCTGGATGCAGCGGAGCGAAATCCGGGGAGAGACACCCCAATGCAGGCTAGAACGCTTTCGTCAGGTGGTATGATTACGCTATGCGCGTTTATCCTGCAAGTGAAACGGTATGTCGTGAACTGCTCGAAATGCCACAGCAGCAGATCGAGTGGATTATCACCAATGCGACGGCCAGTGAGCTGACCGCAGCCGGCTTTCAGCCTCGATCTGAAGATCAAACTTGCTTCATTCACCCTGAATCAGGCGATGTTTACCGGCTTGCCCGGCGTCAGCGTCTGGACAAGGCATCCGGGGTGCTGCATTATCACTGCGGCGAGGACGTCACGCTGGAAGATGAGCTGGCGATCCGTCCCTTGACCATACTTGCAATGGCGAAGGATGGTGACGAGATCATCGATCCGTTCGATGGGCGCGAGGATCTCGATCAGGGGGTTTTGCGTCACGTCACGCCGCATTTCAGTCGTGTGCCGGATAATGTTTTGACGGTGGCGGTTTGGTCGGCAATGCTGAAAGCCTGGGGCTTTAGTATCGCGCACGGCACTCACGCGTTGTTGAAAAAGATGGTTGCTGCCGGTGCCGTCGATCGACTCGAACAGCAAGCGATCGGCGATGCGGTTTTGAAAGCATTGGCATCACGGCGGCCGTCTGCGTTTTTCCTCGTGCTGCACCGCTGCGGCGCGTTGCGATCGATCAGTTGCGAGCTTGCTGACTTATTCGAACTGAGCGCTCAGGCAGGCGCGCATCACTCTGATGGCAGCGAACTGCCCGAGGCGATGCAGGCGATCGATCGGGCGGCGTCCGGGACCGACAATGTTGCTTCGGTGCTGAAGCAATTCCATCAGGCGCTTGGCAGCAACGCAGAAAAAGTGTTCGAATCGCTGGGCTTGAAGCTCCTTTACCAGAATGCACATTCTCAAACATCCTAAGAGCCCTTAGCATGGCCAGTAACATAATCCGCAGCCTAGTGATCTTATCCGAACGTAGCGCAATCAAGTTGAGTCGAGCTCTCGCGTTCAGCTTGCTGTTGCTTGCTGGTGTCGCTATTGCGCCCGGAGCCAGGGCAGATGTGAGCGACATCCGGGTTTACAAGGGCGAGTTGCGCATCATTTTCCCCGACAACCAGGCCCGCAATCGGCTGGCGATACGATACCGGTCGAAAACTCAGGAGGTAAGGCGCATTGCCCTCGATAATGTGACATTGACCAACATGGCGACGCAGCGGATTATTACGCTGCCTGAACGCTCCGCCAGCCTGCAGAACCGTATCGATCGAGCCGGCTACTGGAACATCGACATAGGCTACGATGGCTTGAAACTCGGGCAGGATCAGTACCGAATCGAGGGCACACTCACGCTGTATCTGATCGGCTCACAGCGAACCAGCGACTTCAGTGCGTATCTGCAGCCCAGGCCGATGAGCAGGCCGGAAGGCTCGAGCATCGACTGGGGCTTGAGCGACTGATTCGGCTGGGGTTCTCAACGCAAAGGCGGGTGTTTCTTAACGCAAAGGCGCGGAGGCGCAGAGGGGGGGTGGTTTTTAACGCAAAGACGCGGAGGCGCGGAGGACGCAGAGAAATGCTTTAGGTTGTCCGCAAATAAACGCAAATGGTTCTGGGTTGGCGACGCCGTGGGTTTGAACACACGAGGACTAGCGGCTTAGGCCGCGATTTGTCGGCGATCTAACGATACATTCGCGGTAAAAGCCGCTCTGCACAAGCGCGTATCCCTGCCAAGAAAGTCACACAAAAAACCTTTGCGTCATTGCGAGCGAAGCGAAGCAATCTTTCGAATCTTGCGCCGCTTCAACGGTTTGGATTCAGTGGTTCAACGAAAACGCTAGATTCAGGAGATTGCCACGCCGCTGTCGCGGCTCGCAATGACGAGTAAGTGGGAAAGCAGTGACGCAGAGGCTTTTTTGTCCATTATCTGCAGACTCCGGTAGGAGCGGCTTCAGCCGCGAACGTATTGCGAAATCGCCGAAAGTTCGCGGCTGAAGCCGCTCCTACCGGTGTTTACGGGCCCACGGTGTTCCCAACCCAAATCCATTTGCGTTTATTGGCGTTCATTAGCGGATAACCCAAAGCCTTTCTCCGCGTCCTTTGCGCCTCCGCGTCTTTGCGTTAAAAAACTAGTCGCTCAACGAAGGATCAAGCGTTCTGTTTATCGATCTTTGCCCAGGTGTCGCGCAGCGTAACCGTTCGGTTGAACACCAGCTCTTCGTGACTGTCTTTGACGAAGTAACCGGTACGTTCGAACTGGTAATGTTTGTCTGGATCCGCCTCGGCCAGCGACGGCTCGAGCTTGCAGTGCTCGAGCTCGATCAGGGAGTCAGGATTGAGATGCTCGACAAAGTTCGCGGTGCCGCCGGGATTCGGGTGCGTGAACAGACGATCGTAGAGATTGACTTTCGCGTCGATCGCATGCGCCGCCGATACCCAGTGTATCGTACCCTTGACTTTGCGGCCATCTGGAGAGTCGCCGCCGCGAGTGGCTGGATCATGGGTGCAGATCAGTTCGATGATTTCACCCTTGTCGTCCTTGATCACCGCGGTGCAGGTGACGTAGTAGGCGTAGCGCAGTCGCACTTCGTGGCCGACAGACAATCGGAAAAACTTATTCGGCGCATCCTCCATGAAATCATCGCGTTCGACGTATAGTGTCTTGCTGAACGGCACTTCGCGCGTGCCCATTTCGGGGTGCTGCGGATGGTTGTGTGCGACCATCATCTCGACCTGATCGTCTGGATAGTTTTCGATCGTGACTTTCAATGGCTTGAGCACAGCCATCACGCGCAGCGCATGCGCGTTCAGGTCTTCGCGTGCGCTGTTCTCGAGCACCGCCATTTCGATGAAGCTGTCTTTCTTGGTCACACCGATG
>JARFQK010000150.1 GCA_029287815.1 Gammaproteobacteria bacterium | reverse complement strand
AAGCTGGCCGCTGGCGTTGTGCTGCTGGCCTTCCTGCTCGCCGCTGCCGCGGTCGCGGGTGGTGTGGTCAAATTCGACTTCTTCGCCAGTGATCCACAACGCAAGTTCTACGTCAATGTAGAGATGCCGCCCGGCACCCCGCTTCAAGTGACGTTGAATACGACCGTGGAAATCGAATCGAGGATCAGGGAAATAGTCCTGCCCCAGGAGCTGCGCGCAATGGTCAGCTATGCCGGTCAGGTGTTCACCGAGACCGAGGCCCTGTTCGGTGATCAATACGGCCAGATCATCGTCAGTCTTGCGCCGGATGTCGACAATGAATTCAGGAGCGTCGACGTGGTTTTGGAGGAGGTCAGAAACGCTGTCTCTGATCACCCCGGGCCATCGAACATCAGTTTCTACCGGCTGGCCGGTGGGCCTCCGGTTGCAAAGCCGATCAGCATCAAAGTTCGCGGCGATGACCTGCAGCAGGTCGCCGAGGCTGCCGAGCAGCTGAAAAGCATACTGCGCGACATTCCAGCGGTGAAAGACATCACCGATGACGCCGCCAAAGGGCGCAACGAACTCAGCCTGACCTTTGACATGAACGCGCTGCGCGACAGTGGACTTACCCCTGCCGATATTTCGCGCAATTTGCGTCTGTTGGGCGATGGCGAAGTCGTCGCCAGCATGCAGGACAAGGGCGAAGAACTCGAGGTCCGGGTCAAGGCCATCGACTCGGAGCTGACCAGCATCAGTCAGATTTTGCGCAATTCGATCGCCTTGCCGACAGGCGGCGCACGGCCACTGGACACCTTTGTGATCAGCACGACCGGAAAGGGACCCGGCAACATCAGGCATTACAATTTCCGCCGGGCGATCACGGTTGAAGCCGATCTTGATACCGAAGCCATGAATACTGTGCAGGCCAACGATCTGATCAAGGCAAAATGGGCTGAAATCGCCAGCCTGTATCCGCAAAACGATCTCAACTTCAGCGGCCAGCTCGACGACCTCCAGGAAAGCCTGGATTCGATGCTGGTACTGTTCATGTTTGGTATATTGCTGATTTACGTGATCCTCGGCACCCAGTTCAAGAGCTATTTCCAGCCCTTTATCATCATCTCCACGGTACCGATGGCGTTCACCGGTGTCACCATCGGTCTATTGCTGACCCGAAACCCGATCAGCTTGTATACTATTTTCGGCCTGATCGCACTCACCGGCATTGCGGTCAATGCTGCGATCGTGCTGATATCGGCCGCGAACGACCGCTTAAAGGTCGGGATGTCCATCACCCATGCAACAATCTATGCGGCACGGCGTCGCGTCATACCGATATTGATCACGACGCTGACAACAATCGCAGGCCTATCCGGCCTGGCGCTGGGTCTTGGCGGTACTTCGCTGATCTGGGGACCGGTAGCAACCGCCATCGTTTCCGGTCTGGCCTTCTCTAGCTTGCTGACTTTATTCGCAATTCCACTACTCTACCGGCTTTTCGTGAAAGCGCCGGAAATTTCGCGGGAAGAAGCGATCTGATTTATAATTAAAATCAACTGATAAAAGGGCATCGACATGTTGGGCGTTGCTTGTCAAAAGTTTTGGCGTAGCGTGGCTGCCAAGCCAAGAAGACAGCGATGCCGCCGCCTTTATCGGTCCAGGCGCTCGGAGCACAGCTGCCTTGAGGCCGCTTGCACAGACCGCCAAAAAATGATAAATATCCGCGTCTTTAAAATTACTAGCTACGGAGCACTACATGGCTCAAGTTGCACCGCTGATCGAGCACCAATTTAAGCCTTACAAGCTCAAAAAGGGTGAGGAATACATGAGTGATGGCCAACTGGCCCACTTCGAAGAAATACTGCAGGCATGGAAAAAGGAGCTAATGGACGAAGTGGACCGCACTGTCGGCCACATGAAGGATGAAGCCGCAAATTTTCCCGATCCGACCGATCGGGCGACGCAGGAAGAGGAATTCAGCCTGGAACTGCGCGCCCGCGATCGCGAACGCAAGTTGATCAAGAAAATCGACGAGTCGCTGGAAATGATCAGCAACGGCGAATACGGCTATTGTGAGACCTGCGGCATAGAAATCGGCCTGAAACGCCTCGAGGCGCGCCCTACGGCCACGCAATGCATCGACTGCAAGAGCCTTGATGAAATCAAGGAAAAGCAGACGAGAGGCAAGTAGTCCGGTCGCCTAATCATCTAAGAATGCCGAAGTCTTGCTTCGGCATTTTTTGTTCGCCACCGAAAATGACCAAAGGCGGGCAGGCCTTTTGACGAATTCGCTTTACAGGGGGCGCTTCGCACCGTCGCCGACCGGCGATCCCCATCTGGGAACACTGATCGCCGCGGTTGCCAGCTACCTGCAGGCACGCTCAAAAAGTGGTGAATGGCTTCTGCGCATCGAAGATGTGGATACGACACGGCGTGTAACCGGTTCCGACAGCGCGATCATGAGCACGTTAGAGCGTCTTGGCTTCGAGTGGGATCAGGAAGTAACCTGGCAGTCACGACGTACCGAGCAGTATCAACAGGCGCTGGAGCAGCTGATGGCCGAGGAGCGCGTGTTCCCCTGCACCTGTTCCCGTAAACTGTTAGCGCAAACCGCCGGTGAAATATCGGGCGTCTATCCCGGCACCTGTCGCAGCAACAGACTGCCGCTGGCGCATCCCCATGCGATCCGGCTTCGGGTAGACGACATCATGATCCACTTCGATGACGCTGTCTCGGGCGAATACCGGCAATCGCTGGTCGACGAGTGCGGCGACTTCGTGATCAAACGTCGCGACGGTCTGTTCGCCTATCAGCTGGCCGTCGTCGTCGATGATGCCCTGCAGGGCATCACCGAGGTCGTTCGCGGCGCGGACCTGCTCGATTCGACGCCGCGTCAGATCTTTCTGCAGCGCTGTCTGGGTTACAGCCAGCCGGACTATGTGCATTTGCCGTTGATATTGGACCCGCAGGGACGCAAGTTGAGCAAATCCGAGGGCGCCGCCGAACTCAATGCTGACAAGCCGGCAGCCAGCCTGCACAAAGCACTCGCCCATTTGGGACAGCAGCCACCGCTAGCGCTGATGCATGCCGGTGTCACTGATATCTGGCAATGGGCGCTGGAAAACTGGGAGATCGGCAAAATCCCAACCACCCACGCCGCCTGGTGAGAAATGCAGGCGGGACCTCGCGCATGCCAGGCATAGACCGAATTCGGCCAAACAATTGAGCAACATCGCTTGCAACCGAACGGCGGTGCTGTGTATGCTCTAGCGTCTGCCACAAATCTAAAATCACTTCAGGAGCGTACAGTGTCCAGCAACGATATTAGTTCTGTCCTGATCGAGAACCGTCGATTTGACCCGCCCGCCGAATTCGTCAGCAACGCCAGGATAAAGCCCGCTGATCTGGAGGCATTGAGGAAACACGCCGAACAGGATTACGAAGGTTTTTGGGCAGATCAGGCCAGGCGGCATATCGACTGGAACAAACCGTTCACAAAGACCCTGAACGAGACCAGAGCGCCGCATTATCAATGGTTTGAAGACGGCGTGCTCAACGTTTCGTACAACTGTATCGATCGCCACCTGGCGGAAAAGGCAGATAAAACCGCGGTCATATTTGAGGGCGAGCAAGGGGATTTGACCCAACTCAGCTACCAACAACTGCATGACGACGTTTGTCGTTTCGCCAACGGACTGAAGAGCCTCGGCATCGGCAAAGGTGACCGCGTGATCATTTACATGCCGATGACGGCGCAGGCGGTGATCGCGATGCAGGCCTGCGCCCGGATCGGCGCCATCCACTCGGTCGTGTTCGGCGGTTTCTCGGCAGAAAGTCTGCGCGACCGTATCGCCGATGCGTCGGCCGCTGCTTTGATTACGGCGGATGGCGGCCACCGCGGCGGCAAAGTCGTCGAGCTGAAGTCCGCCGCCGACAGGGCGCTCGAGCGCGATTGTGAAAGCATCCAGCACGTCGTCGTTCTCAAACGCACTGGCCATGACGTGAATATGCAATCCGGGCGGGACGTTTGGTGGCACGACGTGATCGACGCTCAAGCCACCGAATGCGAACCGGAGTGGGTCGAGGCCGAGCACCCCCTATTCCTGCTCTACACCTCTGGCTCGACCGGCAAACCCAAAGGCATACAACACGCGACCGCCGGCTATTTACTGAACGCTGTTCTGACCAACCTCTGGGTGTTCGATCTGCAAGATGAGGATATCTTCTGGTGTACCGCGGACGTCGGCTGGATCACCGGGCACACCTATGTTGCTTATGGGCCATTAGCGGTCGGCTCGACAGTGGTCATCTACGAGGGCGCACCCGTCGTGCCCGATGCCGGGCGTTTCTGGAAGATCTGTCAGGACCACAAGGTCACCGTTTTCTACACTGCGCCGACAGCGATTCGGGCTTTGATGAAGTTCGGCGATGACTTCCCCAATGCCTACGATCTATCCTCGATTCGCCTGTTGGGGACCGTGGGCGAGCCGATCAATCCGGAGGCCTGGATGTGGTACCACCGCGTCATCGGCCGCGAGCGCTGTCCGATCGTCGACACCTGGTGGCAAACCGAAACCGGCGCCAACATGATCACGCCCGTTCCAGGGGTGACCAGCACCAAACCTGGCTCCTGTACGCTGGCTTTACCCGGTATCGAAGCTGACGTGGTTCATGAAAACGGAGAAAGCATCACTGAGGCCAACAAGGGTGGTTACCTGGTGATCAAGAAACCCTGGCCGTCGATGTTGCGCACGATCTGGGGCGATGATCAGCGCTATGTCGACACCTATTTCCCGAAATTCGATGGCAAGTACTACTTGTGCGGCGACAGTGCCCGCAAGGACGAGGATGGCTACTTCTGGATCATGGGTCGAATCGATGATGTCGTCAATATCTCGGGTCACCGCCTCGGCACAATGGAAGTCGAGTCCGCACTGGTCGCGCACAACAAGGTCGTTGAAGCTGCAGTCGTCAGCCGGCCGCACGATGTGAAGGGCGAGGCGATCGTCGCGTTCGTGATCTGTCAAGGCGATCGCCCTGTCGGTGCCGATGCAGACAAAATGGTCGAGGAACTGCGAAACTGGGTTAGCGAACAGATCGGCCCGATAGCAAAACCCGATGACATTCGCTTTGCCGATGGTCTGCCAAAGACGCGTTCAGGCAAGATTATGCGACGGCTGTTGCGTACGATTGCGCGCGGCGAAGAAATCACGTCGGACACCTCAACGCTAGAGAACGAACAGGTTGTCCTGCAATTGCAGGGAAAAGCATGAGTTTGATGACGCGTCAACTCCTCAACGCAAAAACGCTAAGGCGCAGAGATCCCAAAAAAAACCCGATAGCTTGCGCGCTTGCTACGCCGCCGCGCCGATGCGAGCAGCACCTGCTGGTCGCTCCCAATTCAGGAAACTATTTGTATAACATGATTCATAGGCAATGCTAGAGTGAAATACCTAATTCGAAGCTTTTTGCTTTTGGCGCTCGCTGTTCAGTTGACCCTCGGCATCGCCGATAACAGTCGAGCCAGCGATGATGGCATCGTGACGATCAAAGTCGAGGGTGATTTCTTCGATGTGTCGGCCAATATCCGCGCCGCCATCGTCGGCAAGGGAATCAACATTTCCAACATCGTCCATGCCAGTCAGATGCTGAATCGAACTGGACGCGACTTCGGTTATAGTGACAACGTATACATCGACGCCGAAATGTATGAGTTCTGCAGCGCGCGCTTTTCCCACAAACTGGCCAGGCTACACCCGGACAATATCGTCATGTGCCCGTTCACGATCAGCGTCTATGTCCTCACCGACGAACCCGATCTGGTGCGCATCACCTACCGCGTACCCACCGGAAAACCGGGTAGTGAAGAAATCTCCGAGGAAATCGGCGCATTGATCGAAGACATCATCGAAGAAGCGACCTGGTGATCTGACTCCCGTCGGTTTTTGGTAATTCACCGCGAAGGACGCAAAGAAGAACGCTATGACGCTGTACGGTTGAGTTAGGCAGAGGCTCGATTCATAACCGTGGTGCGCACGGCGCACCCTACCCTCCTGTATACCGTGGTTTTCACCACAAAGGCGCAAAGGACGCAGAGCCATTGCTGTCTCACTTGCTCGTCATTGCGAGCCGCGACAGCGGCGTGGCAATCTCCTGAATCCAAGCCGTTACAGTGGCGCGAGATTTCAAAGATTGCTTCGCTTTGCTCGCAATGACGTTTTGACACTGGGGGTGTCGCCCGGATGCAGCAAAGCGAAACCCGGGAAGGGGTATCGCTATGCAAGCACACCCCGGATTACGTTTCACTCCATCCGGGCTACGAAGCTACCGAGTAAAATGCTTTCTCTGCGTCCTTAGCGCCTTTGCGCCTTTGCGGTGAAAATTCCTTAAACCATCAGTCGTCTTCGCGGCGCACGGAAACGGCTACCGCATCACCGATCACGGTCACCGTCACCTCCATCGGTCTACAGCAGACGGAACAGTCCTCGGTGTAGCTCTGCTGCTCGATCGAGCCATCGACAATGATCTCGATCTGCTCGCCACAGTATGGACAGACTACGGGCTCGACTTCGGTGAAAAACGGCATGCGGGTTAACGGTTCTTGTTTTCAACAAGGTACATCGTCAGTTCCGGCCAGTAAGTGATCACCAACACAGCGGCCATCAGTATAAACATGAACGGTATGGTTGACTGATATAGCTCAGTCACCGGCTTATGGAAACGATAGCTGGCGATGAACAGATTCATACCTACCGGGGGCGTAAAATAACCAATCTGCATATTGGCCAGGAAAATAATGCCCAGATGGACCGGGTTTATACCGTAACCAACCGCCATCGGTAGAATCAGAGGAACCATGATGACCAGCGCCGAAAATACGTCCAGAATCATACCCAGCATCAGCAGGAATATGTTCAGCAGCATCAGAAACGTCAGCTGACTATCGATCCTGGCTTTTACAAACTCGAACAGCCTCAGCGGGACCTCGGTGTCGATCAGATAGTTGGTTGACGCCAAAGAAACAGCAAGGATGATTAGCACCCCTCCGACCAGAACCATCGAGTCGCGCATGATTTCCGGTAGCTTTCGCAGTGGCACTTCGCGCAAAATCAGCACCTCGACAACGAGCACATACAGCACCGCAACAGCCGCAGCCTCAGAGATCGCGAAATAGCCGGTGTAGATCCCGCCGATCAATACGAACGGCATTGGCAGTTCCCACATCGATTCGCGCAGCGCGGACCACAGCGTTGGCCAATGAAACTCGGTGCGTCGTATGTGCATTTGGGTGCTTCGGAACATACTCCACGCGGTCAACAGCAAAAGCATGAACAGCCCGGGCAGCAGGCCTGCCAGAAACAGATCATCGATAGCCACGGTCTCTCCGACATCCATTTGCTGGGCGATCACGCCATACAAAATCAACGCAATCGATGGCGGAAACAGCAAGCCCAGACTGCCTGAGGACGTGATCAGTCCAAGATTAAATTTCTCTGCGTAGCCGGCCTGCTTCATCGCTGGATACAAGATCGCTCCCAGTGCGATGATGGTCGCACCAGAGGCGCCTGTCAGCGCAGTGAAGAAGGCGCAGGCAAACAGCGAAACAACGGCAAGCCCACCGGGAAACCAGCCGAGCATCGCATCGGTGAGCCTGACCAGACGCTCGGATGCTTTGCTCTCGCCCAGGATGTAACCCGCCAGTGTAAACAGCGGTATCGCCAGCAGCACGGGTGTGTCGGCGATCCGATAGATCTCGATCGCGATGACAGACAGATCAACATCGATGCTCGAGAAGCCGTAGAGCGCGCTGGTCGCGATGATGACGAATAGTGGCGCACCCAGCACCACCAGAATCGCTAGCACGACGACGCCCGTCATCTTCCAGGAGACCGCGGTGGCGACAAGAACAGCAGGAAATAGCGGAGGGCCATCAGCCCAAATGCGACAGGAATGATCAGTTCCGTTATCCAAGCCGGCACTCCAGCAAAAGCTTCGGTACCGTATTCATAATCCATGCGCACGAAGCCGACTGCGTGCCAGGATATGAGTCCACATACGAGCACACAATAGAGATGCACCAAACGTTTGATATGGATGTAATACTTGCCAGAGACATATTTGGCAAAGAAATCGATGCGTATATGATTGTCGTTGCGTGAAGCGATCACAGCACCGGAGAGCGCCACCCAGAGCACGAGCATGCGCAGCAGTGGATCAATCCAGACCACACCTCCGCCAGCGATATTGCGATAAGCGATCTGCGCCACCGCCAGAACGACCATGACCGCGAGCATACTCACCAGCAGCCAGTCCTCAACCTTGTTGACCGCCTTGATCAGGCGCGCGATACGTCGGTTTAACATGACAAATCAGCCGTCTACTGCCCGACTTTTGCTGACTCGGCTACGTATTTCATCAGGTCGGCGTAGGCCTTGTCGCTGTACTGGTTTTGCTTTTCCAGTCGTTCGACCGCGTCGTCCCCGATCTTCCGCCACTCTTCTTCGGATTCGGGCGACAGTGGAACGAATTTGACGCCTTGGTTCTTCATCGCCTGCTTTGCGGCGATATTATCTTCCCTGTTCTTGTGATCGATGTTCATAAAGGCCTGCGCCATGACTTCGCGGACCACTTGCTTGTCCTCGTCAGAAAGTTTGTTGAAGGGCTTGGCATCGACAATCAGCAACGCAGAAAAATACGTCAGGGGTTCGTCGACAACATGGGTGACTTTTGTATGCCATTGCAACGCGATCGCACCAATTGGTGATGTAATCAGAGTATCGATCAGACCGGTCTGCAACGCAGTGAGGACGTCAGATATTGGCAATGTCACTGGCGTGACATTGGCACTGGCAAAGACCGCATCACCTACGTCATGATTGGAGGGTAACCAGACCTTTTTTTTGCGTACGTCTGCAACCGATTGCAGTGGTTCGTCCGACATCATGTAGGAAAATCCGCCTTCAGCAAAACCAAAGCTGACGAAGCCTTTCGTTTCGAGCACAGCGGTCAGCTCAGCATCCATTTTGGAACGCACATAATCTACTTGCTCCAGAGTGTTGAACAAATACGGCAGCTCGTAAATGCCAATATCTGGGTCAATGGCCGTCAGGCTGGCTGCTGTTACCGCTCCGCCCTGAAGCTGACCGATTCGAATTTTTCGCAGCACGCTCTCGTCGCTGCCCATCACACCACCCGGATAGAACTTGAACTTGACTCGATTCTCGGTCTGTTCGCTAATTTGCTTTGCAGCGCTGCGCATTTCCTGCATCCAGAAAGTTCCCTCTGGTGCAACCGTCGCAATTTTGAATACTCTGGCGCTGGCCACGGACGCTGTCATCAGCAGCATCGCCATTACCATCAAACTAACTCGTCGTATACTCATGTGGATCCCCTGGATACGCGTATCGCTTTTCTATTTTTCGTACCCTGTTGATTCCTGGAAGGAATTATTCAGAGCTTCCCTAAAAATAATCTTCGGACTGCTCCAACAACTGTTTTGCCCGGTGCTGCGCAATTGTGTTAACCAACTTTGAGTCATCCTTCGCCAGGCGCGCATCGATGACATCGTTCAGCAGCTGATCATGGAGTTCCTTGTTGAAGACCAGCCTGGCGTATTTCTCCGCGTACAGTAATTTAGCCATCAGATTGGAGCCATTGGAGACTTTGATCGCTTGCTCAAAATTAGCTTTGGCCAATTCCGGCTTACCCCCCATCGCTGGCGGCAGGAAGGACTGCATCACGGCCATATACACATAGGCATCGCCGTTGTTAATCGTCGGCTCCAGCTCGAGCACGCGTTTGATGATGGCTTCGATTCGCGGCAGCTCAGCGACAGCATTCCAGTCAGCGTTGTGCGCCTCGAGCCAGCCCGCCCAGGCACTGCCCAGAGCGAACAGCACTGCAACATCATCGCCAGTGAACCGCTGCAAAGATTCCTCAAACTGATAGTAGGACATACCGCGGATGTCGCATGCAGCAGTTTCTACTATGCAGAAAGCATGATGCGCGTAATCAAAGGCAAGCACCGATAGCTTCTTCTTTCTCTGCACATCCTCGACGAAAACTGACGCATAGGCCCCGTATAGCCTCGAACCCGAGATTAGCAGTTCAACATTGTCCGGATCCCCCTTGATCATGCTGCTGACCAGAATCAAGTACGCCGGCACTGCCTGTTTAACCGTTTCCGGATCATCTTGTTCCAGCATGGTCGCTGACAAGTCTTCGGCAAGCTCTTTCTTTGCATTGGATATGAGCTGACCACATCCCGACAGCGCGAGCAATGCTACTGTCAGAATGAATTTATTCAAGGGCGATACTCGGGGGGGCATGTCGGTCGTGAATAAATGTTCGCCTGTAATCCTTATCAATGCAGGAATTCTGCGTAGATCTTACCGGTTTTTGGCGGTCAAATGCCACCTGAGTTTAGCGGTCAGCGATTGATACCCGTTTGATAACATAAACCCTGCCAATACGCCAAAACCGCGCAGTGAAATATGACCAAGTTGTTACGAAGCCGCGGACATCACGGGCTTTTTACAGACTCTGCGTTTTTTGCTCTCCGCGACCTCTGCGTTCCATCGAATTCATTTGCCCAGAACGGTGTGTGCACTTCCAACAAAAAGGGGCCCCGCATCAGGCCCCTCGATGTTCAAACTTGGCTGGAGAAGTCTACTGAACGACGACCTTTTGTAGGCCCTGTATCGCCCGCACCCATGGCTTGGTGCCCGTCCTCTGCTCAAGCTCGGCGGCGACTTCAGTAGCACTGCTACGCTCTGGCTGTGGGCTGACCAACACATAGATGAAAGCGCCGTCGCGGTCCGTTTTCACAGCGAGCAGATCATAGAGCCCATGATCAGCCTTGAATGCATCGACACCGCTCATCGTGCTGCTGGCGTAGATCTGTACCGCGTAACCGGAATCCATCGCTAGAATCTGCTCCTCAGCCGATAGCGCCACAGGTTCAGGTTCCGGTACCGCGACCGCAGCGACCACCGGTTCCGGTTCGTCAATCATCACTGGCTCCATGTATGGCTCCGGCTCAGTGACGACTGCAGGTTCTTCAACCGCTGCTTCCTGAGCTGTCGGCGCGGCCTGCTGTTCACTCCAAGGTGAGTCGTCCGGCCTGGTCCAAGGTGCGGGTTCCGACGAACACGCGGTCAGCCCAAACATGAATAGATTGCAGATCAAAATACCCCGATAAATTGTTATTATTTTCACTGTTTCCTCCCACGGATTTGTATGTCATCAAGTTTAAACCAAAATCGGAAAAACACATCAAACGCAGTTATTTCAGGAACAAAAAAGGAGCCTACGGCCCCTTTTTTTGAAGCGGTTGGAGCTCGCCTCAGGCAGCGGCGTCCTCGACCGCTTTCATACTCAGGCGGATCCGGCCCTGTCGATCGATCTCCAGCACCTTGACCTTGACCACATCACCCTCTGCCAACTTGTCGGTCACTTTTTCAACGCGTTCCTCACTGATTTGCGAGATGTGCACCAAGCCGTCCTTACCCGGCAGTATTTCGACGAAAGCACCAAAGTCCATGATCTTCTTGACCGTGCCGTTGTAGACCACGCCGACTTCGGCTTCCGAAGTGATCTGTTCGATCCGACTCTTGGCATCCTCAGCCGCAGCGAGATCGCTGGACGCGATCTTGACATTGCCGCCATCATCGATGTCGATCATCGCACCTGTTTCCTCGGTCAACGCACGAATCACCGCACCTCCCTTACCAATGACATCGCGTATCTTGTCCGGGTGGATCTTCAGCGTTAGGAACCGGGGTGCATACTGCGACATTTCTTCACGGGTCTCCGAAATGACCTTGTTCATTTCACCAAGGATGTAAAGACGACCCTGTTTTGCCTGCTCCAGCGCAGCCTGCATGATTTCACGGGTGATGCCATCGATTTTGATGTCCATTTGCAGCGCGCAAATCCCATCCGCGCTACCGGCAACCTTGAAATCCATATCACCGAGATGATCCTCGTCACCGAGAATGTCGCTCAGTACCGCGAAATCGTCACCCTCCTTGATAAGACCCATCGCGATACCGGCCACGGGCGCTTTCAACGGCACGCCCGCATCCATCAAAGACAGACTGGTACCGCAGACCGATGCCATCGAGCTGGAGCCGTTGGACTCGGTGATTTCAGAGACCACTCTGATTGTATATGGAAACTCTTCTTCAGAAGGCATTACACCCAGCACGCCTCGTTTGGCCAATCGGCCATGACCGATTTCCCGACGTTTAGGGCTGCCGACCATGCCAGTTTCGCCAACGCAGTAAGGCGGGAAGTTGTAGTGGAGCATGAAGGGTTCACGATAGGAACCCTCCAGCGCATCGATGATCTGGGCATCGCGCGAGGTACCCAACGTCGTTATGACCAAAGCCTGGGTTTCGCCTCGCGTAAACAGCGCCGAGCCATGAGTTCTCGGTAACACACCGGTCCGAACAGTGATCTGGCGAACATCGCTGTTGGTACGTCCATCGATGCGCTTTTCACCCGCAATGATTCGACCTCGGACAATCTTCTTCTCGAGCTTACCGAACGCATCCAGTACTTCCGGCTCAACCCAGCCGTGCTCGCTGTCATCGGCCACCAGAGCCTCGACAGCAGCGTTGCGTACCGCTCTGACCGCGTCTTGACGCTGTAGCTTGTCGGCGATCTGGTACGCCTCCGTCAACGCAGCGGTATAGTCCTCGGCAAGTTTCTGGGCGAGGGCATCATCGACCACGGACGGCGCCCACTCCCAGGCCGGGCTGCCCACCTCGGCTGCAAATTCTTTGACTGCCGTGATCACGGCCTGCATTTGTTCGTGACCGAAAAGCACTGCGCCCAGCATCACGTCTTCGGGCAACAGCTTGGCTTCCGACTCAACCATCAGGACGGCCTGCTCGGTGCCGGCGACGACCAAATCGAGATCTGAAGCCTCGAGGGCGGCTTTGGATGGATTGAGCAAATAGGCTCCGTCTTTATAACCGACACGGGCCGCGCCCAGGGGGCCCTTGAAGGGCATGCCGGAGATTGCCAGTGCTGCTGAGGCACCGATAATCGCAGGCACTTCTGGATCGATCTGATCGCTGACCGACAACACGGTCGCTACAATCTGGGTATCATTCGTAAAGCTTTTGGGGAACAGTGGTCTTATCGGCCGGTCGATCAAACGCGAGGTCAAGGTTTCTGCTTCACTGGGACGTCCCTCGCGGCGAAAGAAACCGCCGGGAATCTTGCCAGCGGCGTAGGTACGCTCCTGGTAATTGACGGTCATTGGGAAAAAGTCTTTGGTTGAATCCGAGTCCTTCATTGCGACGGCGGTCACGAATACTACCGTGTCTGAAATAGTGACCATCACCGCGCCGCTGGCCTGGCGAGCAATTTCGCCAGCCTCTAGAGTTACGGTGTGATCGCCATACTGGAATGTTTTCTTGATAGCTGTTGGTGTCACGTTAGTGTTTCCCGATACCTGATCTTTGTCTGCATGATTTATGGAAGGTTTATCTGCGCAAGCCAAGGCTTGAGATCAGATCCCGGTAGCGATCCTGGCTCTTACCCTTGAGGTAATCCAGTAACTTCCGACGCTGGTTTACCAACCGCAACAGGCCACGACGAGAATGATGGTCGTGCTTGTGCGTTTGAAAATGATCTGTCAGCTGGGAAATTCTCGCTGTGAGCAGAGCCACCTGCACTTCGGGCGAACCTGTATCTCCTTGTTCGCGCTGATACTTTTCAATAATTTCAGCTTTTGCTGTGGTCGATAGTGACATGGAGTCTCCGAACTATGTACTTACACTTGATAAAAATGGGCTGCGATTTTATCACGTAATCACTGGCGCGCAAAAGTAGATCATCCTCTTTTTTCAGGCACTTGCCCGTATCATTCTACGCGGCGCCACCTTACCGTCATCCTGGATTTCACCGACGCCGAGAAAACAGCTCTGATCATACATTCGAACCCAGCCATGCGCCGGCGCATGCGGCACCTGGACCGGTTGTCCTTGTTTCACGTAAAAAGCCAAATCCGGATCCAGATGGATATCAGGCCAATGCGCAATCCCGCTGTCGATCGGCAACAAGAAGCGATCGATCGCAGCAAATTCCCCCTCAGCCTCACTGACTGCGGCTGCCCTGAGATCATCGAGCTTCACCATACCGTTGTGATACGGCCCGACGCTCAAACGCCGCAGCCGGACCACGTGCGCGCCACACCCAAGCGCCTCGCCAAGATCCTCGACCAAGGTGCGTACATAAGTGCCTTTCGAACAAGCGACTTCAAGCTCGAGTGTGCAGTCATCGACGGAATGAAACAGCAGCTGATGGATTTGCACCGTGCGCGGTTTGCGCTCCACTTCGATACCTTCACGCGCGAGCTTGTACAACCTCTGCCCTTGGTGTTTAACAGCAGAGTACATAGGCGGCACCTGGACGATAGATCCGGTGAATTGAGCCTTCAGCTTTTCGACATCGCGCAGCCTAATCTGATCACAAGCGCGCGTCTGCAGAACCTCGCCATCAGCATCGGCTGTTGTCGTCGTGACACCCAAGCGACAGCTCACTAGATAACGTTTATCTGCATCGAGCAGAAAAGCAGATATCTTCGTCGCTTCACCAAAACAAATCGGCAGCATCCCGGTGGCCAGCGGGTCCAGACTGCCGGTATGTCCAGCCTTGGCGGCGCGAAACAGGTGTTTGGCCTCCTGTAGAGCTTTGTTGGACGTAATACCTGCCGGCTTATCGAGCAACAAAACCCCATTAACCGCACGCCCTTTTCTTCTTCGTCTAGCCATTACGACGTGCTCTCAGTGTCATCGTGATGTTCTTCGTCAGACTGGATCGCCTGTTCAATCAACTCTTCCATCGCGGCACCGCGCTCGAGGCTGTCATCATGGATGAATTTCAACGCTGGCACAGTCCGAGCCCGAATGCGCGATGCGATCTGACTGCTAATAAAACCCGCTGCTCGATTGAGTGTCGCCAACGTCTGATCACGATCAGTCTCGTTGAGAACGGAGCAGAATACCACAGCATGACTCAAGTCACGGCTGAGTTTGACCGCAGTGAACGAACAGAACCCCATACGCGGATCTTTCAGCTCATCCCGGATGATTTCGGAAAGCTCACGACGGATTTGTTCCGCCATACGTTGACTACGGGAGAATTCTCTGGGCATCGTTGCAGTAGTTAAAAACGTCTTATGCGTGCGTATCAGGTCAGACGCAAGCCACACCCGGGCTGCTCTCTTTCATGTCTTGCAAAAGCGCTAGCCCGCATGTTGCATGAGAATGCAACATGCGGGCTAAGAGCGCACAGTAACAGATCGATGCACGCAACAAGAATGAATGGCTGCTGGATGTACTCGAAGCTCCCGGTGATTTTGCATGTTTCAGCGTGCCGGGCTCATTGTTGACTGCATGCTACAAGGTGCGCTCTTTCTTGATGCGTTCATACACTTCGATCTGGTCACCAATCTTCACATCGTTATAGTTTTTCACCGCAATACCGCACTCGGTGCCGCTCTTGACTTCCTGAACGTCATCCTTGAAGCGCCG
>JARFQK010000147.1 GCA_029287815.1 Gammaproteobacteria bacterium | reverse complement strand
GAAATACAGGGATGTATTTCATCAATCCAAATCTCGGCGTGATCATCTCGCCCCCTGGTGAGACAGGCGGGCTGGTGTTCGTAAGCGCCGCTCTGGAGCGAAAAGCGTAGCCATAGCTACGGTTTGAGTGAAGAGCAAGCTTACGGACACGAAGACTAGCCTGAACCGTGATAGGCACTTTTGAAAACACGCTGTATTCTGATCATCCGAGTCTTCTCATAAGAGCCAATTCCTTATCAGTGCTATATGCCGCCTGGTGAGAAATGCGGGCTAGGCCGTGAACGACCAAAATCCGCAGATCAACGCGGATAAACACAGATAATGGTCGGTTTGGTTGCCGATTAAAGACGCCATTTTTGTCCCGATCAGCATACTTGCTGCGCGCTAACCGTAATAATCCTGTTTGAAGGCCTCCTGGATCTTTTCAATCTCCTCGGTATTTTCAAGCAGTGCATTGACACAATCCCGGTCGAGCTTTTCATCCGCCAGCTGCTGCAGGGCTTCGAAAGCTGCTTCATTAGTCCAGGCATTCTTGTAGGCACGGCGGCTGGTAAGTGCGTCAAAAATGTCGGCCACTGCGACGATTCGGGCTTCCAACGGGATATCGTTTCCGCTTCTGCCATCGGGATAGCCCGCCCCGTTGACCGACTCATGATGAAATTCCGCAATATTTCTTAGAATGTTGACGTAATCGACACCATCAAGACCGAAATTGGAGAGTATTTCATCGATGATCTCTCTGCCTTTTACCGCGTGAGATTTCATGATTTCCATTTCTTCCGGTGCAAGACTGCCCGGTTTCATCAAAATATCATCCGGTATCCCGATCTTACCGATATCGTGCAGCGGCGAAAACATAAAGATGTGCTCGATGTAATCATCTTCAAGCTGATACCTATCCGCCAATGCACTGGCGATCAGACGACTGTAACGAGACATGCGATCGAGATGGGAGCCCGTTTCTGGATCGCGTAGATGCGTAATCTTACCGCTGGTTTTTAGCGCCGCCGCCAATGTTTGGACGTTGGACAGCTCGCTGATGATCATCAGCGCGATCAGATGACCAAAAACATCGAGCTGGCTGAGCGCATGTTCATCAAATACGTCTGTGTCAAAGGAATTGAAAAAGATAAAACCGAGAAAATCGCCATTATTGAACATCGGCATCGTATAACTGGCCGCATAACCAGCCCGACCGAGACGTATATTGTGCTCTTTGTCGTTGCCGTTAAAAGTTAAAAGGTTATTGATTACGCGCGGACGCCCCTCATCGAGGATACGTTTCAGTGACGGCGCATCGTCAATCAATGCCTGGTAGTGCTCAAGTGGACTGATGGCCTCGCTGCTGTGGATAAATGTCTTCAGCAAGCGGCTCTCGGGATCGTAAATCGCAACGGCGATACGGACAATGAACGGCAGGTTGTTCTTGATGACTTCATGCGCACTTACCAGTTTCTCTCTCAAGGGTATGTGCTTATTCAGGTTCTCTAGTGTGTCTATATGATGAGTCATATAGGTGAGCTGAGCCATAGAGCATTCCGCAGGCCGATTCTAAACTTCGACTATAGAGTCACACGCAGCACCTGTCCATCAAAATTGCGCTCGCAAGCGTAAACTTTTGTCTGTGCGTTTGGCCTGCACGCGGCTCACTATTTCAGGCGTTTTCGGAAGATGATTTGCCTTGAAACGCGCTAAGGATCTCCATTGGTAGCGGAAAGACGATCGTTGATGCGTTCTCGCTGGAAATGTCATTCAGGGTTTGCAGGTAACGCAGCTGCAGGGTCTGCGGATTCTTTGACATCATCTGAGCTGCTTGCAGCAACTTTTCGGAAGCCTGTAATTCGCCCTCAGCATGAATGACTTTGGCCCGGCGTTCGCGCTCGGCTTCGGCCTGCTTCGCAATCGCACGGATCATGCTCTCGTTAAGATCGATGTGCTTGATTTCAACGTTGGTCACCTTGATGCCCCATGAGGCCGTTTGCTCATCAAGAATATTCTGTATGTCGGTATTCAGCTTGTCGCGCTGCGACAACATCTCGTCGAGATCGTGTTGACCGAGCACCGAACGCAGCGTGGTCTGCGCCAGCTGATTGGTGGCATTGAAAAACTGCTCGACCTGAATGATAGCGCGCTCCGGATCGACCACGCGGAAATAAAGCACGGCGCTGACACGGACGGTGACGTTGTCTCGGGATATCAGATCCTGCGTTGGGATGTCATAGGTGATCACACGCAGGTCGACGCGCACCATCTTTTGTATCATCGGGATGACAATGATCAGGCCCGGACCTTTGACCTTCTGAAAACGTCCGAGAAAAAAGATCACGCCACGCTCATACTCTTTCAGCACTCGCACCGAAGCGATAAAAATGGCGAGCACCAGCAACACCGGCGTCAGATATTGAAACAGAGACATGCTTATTCCTCCACGGTCGAATCGTTGAGCGGCTCAATTTTGAGAACCAGTTTGTCTATCGCTTTAACGCGAATTTTCTGCCCAGCGGATAACGGCGCCTCACTCTCGGCCAGCCAGGATTCGCCGTCGATCTCGACCCGCCCGCGTCCGCTGAAACCCTCGAGCACTTCGCCGCTGCGGCCGATCATATATTCCGCACCGCTGACGACCTGACTGTGTCTCAGCGTGGCGAATTTCTTTAGAATCCACAGCATGAACCCGGCCGCGACCGCCGCGGTGCCGCCAATCAGCGGTATAGAAACCGCAATGTATTCATCATCGAACAACATGATCGAGCCCACGGTAAACGCAACCACTCCGCCCAAGCCGAGTATGCCGCCGCTGATCACGAATAGTTCCGATATCATGAAAGCAAGTCCTATGCCCAGCAGTGCCAGCCCAGCGTAGTTGATCGGCAGTATCTGAAACGCATATAACGCCAGGAACAGACTGATCGTGCCGATGACGCCGGGCAATATAATGCCAGGGTTGGAAAATTCCAGCAGCAAACCGTAAATGCCGACCAGCATCAGCACATAGGCAATGTTGGGATTGGTTATGATCGCCAGCAAGTTCGAGCGCCAGTCCGGCTTGATGCGTTCGATGATCAAACCGCCCGTATGCAGCCTGATCAATCGCCCCTTGACATCAACCTCACGACCTTCGAGTTGTTCGAGCAAGGCTGTCATATCCGCGGCAACCAGATCGATCACATTTTTTTCCAGCGCGTCCTCGGCGGTCAGGCTGGCAGCCTCGCGCACTGCCTTCTCAGCCCAGCTCTCGTTACGCCCTCGGAGTTTCGCCAGACCTTTGATGTAGGCTGTCGCGTCGTTGATGATTTTCTTTTCCATACTGGTCTTACCATCATCATCCTGCGCTCCATCCTGCTCCTTTGCAGGCTCGGAAGGCATCTCGGGAACACCGCCCAACTGTACCGGGGTCGCCGCACCCAAATTCGTGGCCGGCGCCATTGCCGCGACGTGACTCGCATAAAGAATATAAGTGCCCGCACTCGCCGCGCGCGAGCCCTGCGGCGAAATATAGGTAATGACCGGGATGTAGGCATCGAGTATTGCCTGAATAATTTCACGCATCGAATGATCCAGCCCGCCGGGCGTGTCCATCTGCAGAATGACCATGGTTGCCCCGTCTGCTTCAGCGTTGCTGATGCTACGTACGATCAGCTCCTGGGTGACCGGCCCGATCGTGCCATCGATTTCGACCAGATAAGCCTTATTGGTCGGGCTCGCCTGGGCTTGCGCTAGCGCATAGAGCGCAAGACTGAGCAGAGCCAGCCCCAAAATTGATCGGGTAAGACGAGGGGTGGGACGCATGTCGCAAGTCGATTTGAAATGTTTGTCCTTGAAAGGGCGCGGCAACTACAGTATAAACGCCGCTCCTACCAAAGACCACCCGCATCTGCAACTAGCCCGCATTTCTCACCAGGCGGCGCTATATCCTGATAAGGCATCGGTCTCTTTGAAGAAAATCCTGATGATCAAAATACAGTGTGTTTTTCAAGCATGCCTATCACGGTTCAGGCTAGTCTTCGCGTCCGTAGGCTTGCTCTTCACTCAAACCGTAGCTATGGCTACGCTTTTCGCTCCAGAGCGGCGCCTACGAACACGAATCCTGCGCCTGCTCCCGTGATCCTGGTGAGAAATGC
>JARFQK010000143.1 GCA_029287815.1 Gammaproteobacteria bacterium | reverse complement strand
TAAGGAGAGATAATATGAGAAGCCGTATTGTAAAAACTGCCGTCTTGGCTGCGACAACCGCCGTTCTTTTTAGCGCAGGATTCGTTTGTGCCAAGGAGTTCAAGTTCACCACGCCAATACCCGAGGGGATCACAACCCCCGATAAGATGAAGACCTCCATCGGCACACTGGATTTCACCGATGGCGTTCCTTCCCGTGAGACAGCGGACAAGGTGTATGACTTCATGGACACCTCACGGGCAGCTGATGCCTTTCTCAAGGGTATGCCCGCGGCGTCTCTCGCAGCGATGCTCGATGGCAACCGCTCCCTGGGTGCCGTCGATGCGCATCAGGTGGTGATCTTCGATAAGTTGATGGATGCCAAATCGCTGTACCTGACCGCGAACACAGCGACACTCTATGCATTTCCTGGCCTGGATCTGCTTCGTGATGGACCCACGGTCGTCGAAGCGCCTGCGGGGGTACTTGGCGCAGCCAATGACGGCTTCTTCCGCTTTATGATCAACTTCCTGCCCGGTAAGTACCTGTTCCTGCCCCCCGACTACGAGGGTGATGTTCCCGAGGGCTATACAGTAGTGCAATCCAAGACCTACGGGATTTGGGCACTCATGCGCGTGACGCCGAAGAGTAAGGCGCCGGAAGACGTGGCTGCCGCTCTCAAGATCTTTCATGAAGGCCTCAAAGTCTATCGCTTGGCCGATGCAGCGAACCCGCCGGCTATGGAATGGATTAGTGCTACCGGCAAGGCTTACAACACTATCCACTATAATAACGCCGAGTTCTACGAACACATGCACAAGATCATTCAGTATGAAGCGCTCAGCTTGATGACACCGGAGATCCGTGGTCTGTTTGCCTCTCTGGGTATTGAAAAGGGCAAACCTTTCAACCCGGACGACCGGATGAAGGCCATTCTGGCGGACGGTGTGGCTATCGGCAATGCCCAAGCCCGTGCCATTGTGTGGTACCCGAGGATCGACATGAACATGTCGGGAGTCCAAGTTTACCCTGACACCGGCAGTGCCTGGAATATGGGCTATCCAGAACGCAATGTGCACTTCAATGGCGAGAACGGGGCAACGATGAACACCGATGCCCGCGTGAGCTTCCACTACCCCTACACGGGAGTGACACCGGCCATGGCGACACCCCGCCTGGGCAAGGGCTCGGACTACGGCATCGCCTATCTCGACGGTGACAAGCAGCCCTTTGACGGTAGCAAGACCTATAAAATCAAGCTGCCGGCAGATGCGCCGACCGCGGCTTTCTGGGCGGTGACCATCTACGATACCCAGACCCGCTCCATGCTCCAGACGGACCAGAAAGACGCCGGTATCGACAGCATGAAAGAGGCACTCCGGTATAACAAGGATGGATCGATCGATATCTACTTCGCCCCCGAGGCACCTCCCGGCTATCAAAATAACTGGATACAGACCATTCCGGGCAAGAGCTGGTTCACCATCCTGCGAATGTACAGTCCGTTGGAAACCTGGATCGACCAGTCCTGGCGACCCAGCGAAATTATCCGCACGAACTAATAAATTAAGGTGTGCGGGCACCTGCCCGCGCACCTTGAATGACGATTTTTTCTCACTCAAGCACAGAACCAAGGAGAAAACGATGAAGATGATGATGACAACAGTGATGGTGGCGGCGCTCAGTGCCATGTGTGTCACCGCCTCAGCTGCTGAGAAGTTCAAGTACACCACGCCAATCCCGGAGGGGATCACAACCCCCGACAAGGTGGAGACCTCCATTGGCACACTGAATTTCACCGATGGCGTTCCCTCCCGCGAGACGGCGGACAAGGTGTATGACTTCATGGACACCGCCCGGGCGGCGGATGCCTTTCTCAAGGGCATGCCGGCGGCGTCTATCGCAGCGCTGATTAAAGGCGCGCATTCGGTTGGTGCTGTTGAGGCGCATCAGGTCATGCTCTTCGATAAGCTGATGGACGCCAGATCGCTGTTCCTGACCGCGAACACGGCGACGGTTTACGTCCTTCCCGACTTGGATCTGAAGCGCGATGGCCCCACTGTCATTGAAACGGCCGATGGGTTGCTTGGCGCCGTCAATGACGGATTCTTCCGTTTCATCACGAACCTCACTGAGGGGAAATACCTGTTCCTGCCGCCCGGCTACGATGGCGATGTTCCTGAGGGATACACGGTATTTCGATCCAAGACGTATCGGATGTGGCTATTCCTACGCAAAACGCCGAAAAATAAGTCGCCGGAGAATGTGGCTGCGGCCGCCGATGAGGTCCGCAAGGGGCTGAAGATTTACCGGCTGGCGGATGCGGCGAACCCGCCCGAAATGGAATTTATCAGTGGCACCGGCAAGCACTACAACACCATCCACAATAACGACGTCGAGTTCTACGATCATTTGAACGAGGTGATTCAGTACGAGCCGCTCAGCCTGCTGACACCGGATGATCGTGGTTTGTTTGCCTCGCTGGGTATCGAAAAGGGCAAGCCTTTCAACCCCGACGACCGCATGAAAGCCATCCTGACGGACGGTGTAGCCATTGGTAACGCCATGGCCCGATCCATCGTCTGGTACCCCAGGACCCACATGAACATGGACATCGTACAGATCTACCCCGACACCGACAGTGCCTGGAACATGGCCTATCCGGGGCGCAATGTAAACTGGAACGGCAAGGATGGGGCTACCCTGAACAGCGACGCCCGGGTGAGTTTCCACTACCCCTACACGGGTGTAACGCCGGCGATGGCGGCACCCCGCCTGGGTAAGGGCTCGGACTACGGTATGGCCTTCCTAGACGCTGACAAGCAGCCCTTTGACGGTAGCAAGACCTATAAAATCAAGCTGCCGGCAGATGCACCGACCGCGAATTTCTGGGCCGTATCTATCTACGACACCCAGACCCGCTCCATGCTGCAGACCGACCAAAAGAATATCGGCATCGACAGCCTGCAGGACGGACTGCGCTACAACAAAGACGGATCGATCGATATCTACTTCGGCCCCGAGGCACCTCCCGGCTATCAAAATAACTGGATACAGACCATCCCGGGCAAGAGCTGGTTCACGATCCTGCGTATGTACAGCCCACTGGAGGCCTGGATTGATCAGACATGGCGGCCCAGCGAAGTCGTGCGGACCAACTAATACCTAACTCTGATTAACAGGGGGGAGCATCTGCCTCCCCCCTCATTGAAGGAAACCACCCATGCAGAACGACACACACCAACAAGCCTTCCAGACGCTCAACGACACGATCAACAACGCAGTCATCGGCCAGGAGCATGTAGTGAGGACGCTGCTGCTTTCCCTGCTTACCAACGGCAATGTTCTGCTCGAAGGTCTGCCCGGCACGGCAAAGACACGCTCGGTCAAGTGCCTGGCGCGCTGCCTTGAGGCGAGCCTGGGGCGCATCCAGTTCACACCAGACCTGCTGCCTTCGGATGTCACCGGCAACGAGGTCTACCAGGAGTCGGATGGGAAACAGATGCTGCAGTTCCAGGAAGGTCCGGTGTTTAACAACATCGTTCTGGCCGATGAGATCAACCGGGCACCGGCTAAAGTTCAGGCGGCGCTGCTTGAGGCGATGGAGGAGCGGACGGTGACCGTAGCGGGTAAGAGCTACCAGCTGCCGCCGCTTTTTATGGTGCTCGCCACCCAGAACCCCATCGAGCAGGAGGGGACCTACCCGCTGCCGGAAGCCCAGATGGACCGCTTCATCATGAAAACCAATGTCGAGTACCCCGACGATGCGGCCGAGGAGAGCATTATTCGCCTTGTCCGCGGCGAGGAGGCGGGGAATGTGGCCGAGGAACCGCGCTTCTCCCAGGATGTCGTATTCGTGGCCCGCGAGGAGGTGGCGGCAACCACCGTGTCACCAAACATTGATCAGTACATTGTTGCTCTGATCATGGCAACCCGGGACCCGGCGCGTTACGAGGGATCCCGGCTGAAGAACTGGATCCGAGTGGGCTCAAGCCCCCGGGCGAGTATCGCGCTGGACAAGTGTTCGCGGGCGGCTGCATGGCTGGCGGGTCGCGATTACGTGACCCCCGATGACGTTCGCGGCGTCGCGCACTCGGTCCTTCGGCACCGGTTGATCCTCAGCTACGATGCCCTGGCAGAGTCGGTCACCGCCGATGCGGTCATCGACGAGATTCTGAAGCAAGTCGTCGTGGCGTGAGCAGTTTACTAAAGAACTTCCGGACCGGTTCGGTGCAAACCGAGCCCACGCAGGATAATCGCGTTGCTGTCAGCCTCGCACACTTGCGCGCGCTGGAGTTCACGGCGCGTGGATTCTCGTTTCTGCCCCGCCAACCCGTGCAAAGCATCCTGAGCGGACGACATGCGTCACGACTCCGGGGCCGCGGCCTCAACTTCGAGGAACTGCGACACTATCGCCCGGGCGATGATATTCGCACCATGGACTGGAAGGTCACCAACCGCACCGGCAAACCCCACGTCCGCGTCTACACCGAGGAGCGGGAGCGTCAAGTCTATCTACTGGTAGACCAGCGGATCAGCATGTTCTTTGGCAGTCAACGGGCCATGAAGTCGGCGGTGGCTGCGGAGATTGCGGCACTGGCAGCCTGGCGCGTACTGGGTGTGGGCGATCGCGTGGGAGCGCTGATCTTCGACGATCAGCAAAGCTATCACTTCACGCCCCGGCGCAGTCGCGAAGCGGTCATTAACATCCTCAAGCGGCTCGAGACCGCGAATGCGGCGCTGACCACAGGCTGCCAGGCCCATCCTGAGCAGTTCAATACGGCTTTCGACGCCCTGCTCAGACATGTTGCCCACGATGCGCTGGTGATCTACATCGGCGATGGCTTTGGCTGGGATGAGCGCAGCGATGAGATGCTGAAGCGTCTGTCGCTGCACAATGACATCATCGCGATCAACGTGTTCGACCCGGCGGAGCTTGAGTTACCTGCGCTCAACGAACTCGTGGTGTCGGACGGTGAAGAACAGATCGTGGTGTCGGGTACACAAAAGGAATTGCAGGCGCGGTTTGAGGAGAGCTATCTCAATCATGTGAAGCACATGCGCGAGACCCTGCACCGCTTTGGCCTGCCATTGATCGAAGTCGACACCGTTGACGACCCTCTGCAGCAATTGCTCCGGGCGCTGGGAGCACAGATATGACCGAGGTGTTCAAACCGGAATGGGGCAACCCATCACTCCGAACGATCATCGAGGCGGATTTCCCGGAAGCGATACCCCTGATACCTGCCACGCCGGGCTGGTGGATTCTCCTCCTTGTGCTGGTTGGACTGCTGGTGCAGGCACTCGTGAAGCGCCGACAAGGCTATTTGCGTGATCGCTATCGTCGCAACGCCCTGGCACAACTGGAGACGATTAAGAAACGACTGGGCGCGGGGGTGCTGGAAGCAGCCCGGGAACTTGCGCCTTTGCTCCGGGCGACCGCCATCGCCGCAGCCGGCCGGGACGCCTTGTCCGGATTGCAGGGAGATGCCTATGCCGCGGCATTGGCACAGCTTTCCCCTGATCAGGATCGCTTGCCCGTGGCGGAACTTCAGCATCTTGCCTATGCGCCACTTGATGACATCGAGGACCTGGATATCGAGAGTTCCATTGCGGCACTGGAACGCTGGATACAACAACACAGGAGGCCCCATGCTTGAGTTCACCCAGCCATGGGCTTTCATCCTGCTCCTCGCGCCCGCCCTGATTCGCTGGCTCGTGCCGCCTCACCGTGAAAGTCGTGACTCGCTCCAGGTGCCGTACTTCCAGCGGTTAGTGGCCTTGAGCGGTGAAACACCGCGACCGGGAGCAAGTATCCGTCGGCGCCTCAGGATCCAGGCCATCGCAAGCCTGGCTGGCTGGTGCCTGCTCGTCGTTACCCTGGCAGGTCCCGAGTGGGTTGGCGAGCCGGTCAAGATTGAAAAAACCGCACGGGATCTCATGCTGGCGCTCGATTTGTCGGGCTCGATGGATGCGACTGATTTCCGCGATGCGTCCGGTGCGCAAACCAACCGACTGAGTGTAGCGAAAGACGTGCTTAAGGCATTTGCTGCCGGGCGTGAGGGAGATCGGCTGGGATTAATTGTGTTCGGCGATGCCGCCTACCTGCAGGCACCCTTTACGGATGATCACAAGACCTGGTTGGCTCTGCTCAACGACAGCATCGTGAACATGGCCGGTCCCAGCACGGCACTCGGTGATGCCATCGGCCTTTCCATCGCGCATTTTCGCCAGTCGAAGACGGAGAATCGGGTATTGATTGTACTCACTGACGGTAATGATACGGGGAGCAGGGTGCCGCCACTCGATGCTGCCCAGGTGGCAAAAGTAGAGGGCGTCACCATTTACACGGTGGCTGTGGGCGATCCGGCTACCGTTGGAGAAGAGGCCCTCGACATCAAAACGCTTGACGCTGTCGCCCGAATCACCGGCGGGGGCAGCTATGTGGCCAGCGATCGCGAGGCACTCAGCGAAACCTATCAACGCATTGATACGTTGGAGCCAGCAAGCTACGACAGTCTTTCCTACCGACCCCGCAGCGCAATGTTCCATATTCCACTGGCAGCCTTTGCATTGCTCTACGTTACCGCGATGCCACTTTTCGCGCTGGTAGCGCGTCGAAAACGTAGGGCCGTCCATGACTGACCTGTCGTTAATCAGCAACCTTCATTTTCTGCGTCCCGGGTGGTTCCTGTTACTCATTCCGTTTGCAGTGATCACGTTTATTCTGTGGCGCTCGGGTGATCAGGGGCGCCAATGGAAGGCTGTGATCGCCCCACATCTATTACCGCGGATGGTTGTGCCCGGCAACCAGCGTCAGCTGTTATCACCGCTGTGGGTTTCGGTGCTGGTCATCCCGATGCTGGTGATGGCACTTGCGGGGCCAAGCTGGACTCGCGGGGAATCCCCCTTCGCTGTGGATGAAGCGTCGCTGGTGATTGCGTTTGATCTTAGCGAATCGATGGGTGAACGGGACCTACAGCCCGATCGGCTCCAACGGGGCCGCAGCAAGATTCTGGAACTCGCCCGCGTTCGCGGTGATGCCTACTCCGCACTGGTAGCCTATGCCGGTTCAGGTCACACGGTGTTGCCGCTGTCGAACGATGCAAATGTGCTGCTGCACTACCTCGATGCCCTGCAAGTAGGGATGCTGCCTCGGCGCGGCAAGGCACCCGAAACGATCCTTCCGATGGCGCGCAACCTGCTCCGTGAGGGCGGAGGCACGCTACTGATCGTAGGTGACGGTGCGCCGGCCCCCTCCATCGAGGCGTTTCGTGCCCTGCGTGACGAACCAGAGATTCAGGTCATCGTGTGGGGAATGGGCAAAACCCGGGAGGAACTCGACAGGGATGCCGCGCGTGGCCTGAAGAGTTCGGCCCAGCCCCTCCAGGAATCCGCCCTCATGGCCTTGGCGGATGCCGCCGACGGCGTATACCAGCGCGTCTCGATAGACGATGCGGACGTGCGACAGATTCTTCGACAGATCGATCGGCACTATGAGCTCAGCGAGGACAGCTCGCGCCCCTGGGTAGATGGCGGTTACTACTTTGTAGGGCCGGTCGCGTTGCTTTTCCTGCTTTGGTTTAGAAAGGGATGGGCACTTCGATGGTGACATTCGCAGCACAGAAACCCCGTCCATCGCTCTGGCGCCGGCTTTGGTTAGCACTGGTGCTGGTTGCCCTTACCTGGGCCGTCGCGAACCCCAAGGCCTTCGTGAATCTATGGCTCACGCCCGATCAACAGGGAAGGTTCTGGTTCAAGACAGGCGACTACGAGCGTGCATCCAGAGCCTTCGAGGATCCGCATTGGCGGGGCTTCAGCCTGTATGCCGCCCAGGACTTCGCCACTGCCGAACGCTATTTCTCTCAGTATCAGGATGCGGAGTCTTTACTGGTACGCGCCAATGCACTGGCCCACCAGATGGATTACACCGCTGCGAAGCGAGCCTATGAGGACCTGGCGAGCCGTTACCCCGATCATCCCGCACCTGCTGTGAACCTGCCGGTCGTTGAAGCGCTGATTAAGGCAGACAAACAGATGTCTGATAGAAAGGCTAATGAAAACGGCGAGTCCGATAGAAAGCCGAGGCAAAGCGCTGGATCTTCAGATGGAGATGAACAGCAACGCACCATGGAACTCGAGCAATACAGTGCTGAGCAGTTACTGCAGGACCCGGGCCTCACGGAGATGTGGCTGCGACAGATCCAGCGGGATCCCTCGGAGTTTCTCGTTACGAAGTTCTACCTCCAGCTCGAGCAAAACGAGGGAGACATGCCATGATGTCCTGCAGAAAGTTGTTGGGTCTGATCCTGGTGCTGGCGATTGCTCGGGGCGTGCAGGCCGAGACCATCGAAGGCCTGCTCGCCGCAGGAGAGCTTGAAGCCCGCGCTGTCGTGCAGACTCCAGCTCCACTCTTCCAGAAAGCACCGATCGTGATCGCTGTGGAGGTCGGAACGCCGAGTAGATTCAGCCGCCGTGGTACACGCGTGCGCGATTTCACCGTACCGGGAACCTTGGTGCGGCCCAGTTCCAAATTTGCCTTCAATGAGACCCGACGCCGGGGGGGAGATACCTGGGCGTTTCAGAGCTGGCGTTTCGAACTTTATCCCGAGCGAGTCGGAGCTCTACGCACACCGGCATTGACGACCTTTATCTCCGTTGAAAACGGGACGAACGGTGTTGTGGAGGGAGAGGTTGAACTCCGAGTGCCGCCGCTGGAAATTGAGGCGCCGCCTGGTACCGAAGGGTTGGACTCCTGGGTGGCGGCGACCGAATTCGAGGTCGATGAGTCGTGGGAGGGCATTCTGGAGACGTACCAGATCGGAGATGCTGTCACAAGAATCCGGCACTTCAGTATTAAAGGTGCACCGGCAATGGCCATACCCGCGACCCCTCAGACCGAACTCAACGGTATCCAGGTTTATCATGCGCCGGTGTTGGTTGATGATAAGACGGTAGGCGGCTCGCTTGAGGGGTTCCGCGAAGAGCGCGTGGTGTTTACCGTCGAGGCGGGTGGCACCCATACCATCCCGGGTCACCGCATTCACTGGTTCAATCTAAGCACCCATACCATCGAAACAATCGATCTTCCGGATCGTACTCTTGACCTGCCGGGCGCTTCGACATCGAATGCCGCTGCAGCTTCAGAGCCGAGAACCGAGGCTCAGAATCCGTTGATTTGGGGTCTGGCAGTGCTGGGCATCGCACTCAGCTATTTGTCCCTTCGATGGGTCCGCCGAACGACCGGGTACAATATCGTGCGTGATCACCTTGAGACTTGGCGGAGCCACCGTTGCGCAAAAAAGGCTTTCATGCGTGCGGCAGCGCAACAGGACAGTCGTCTCTGCCTCGCGCTCCTCTACAAGCGCATATCAGAATATCCCGAATGGCAACTCAGCACAGTCTGCGCGACCGATCCGCAACTGCGTGCCGTATCTGCCGCGCTGATGGCCCATGCCTACAGCGATGGGCAGCCACCGGAGGTGGGTGAACTCCAGCGCCTGTGGGAGCTGTCTACAAAGCCGAAAGTACGGCGAGACCATCTTCACGAGCTTCGGCTTAATCCAGGGCCAAGCCAGTAGACATGCACTGAGGCGTCTTTCAAATGAAGTTCGAGCAAAAACATCACAGTAATCCTTGGCTTGCCAGTCTCTTGTCGACCCAGACCGTGTGAAAACTCCGAAAAGCAATCAACTAGCCCTTTAATATCCTGCTTAACTGACTAGAACAGACTCTGAGGCGTATGGTGCAAATATTCGAACGAGCGGTACCACATTGTTATCGAACAATATTAAGAATAATCTGTTCATGCTATGTCGAGTGCAATACAACCTTTTCATCTCCTAGTAATCGCCGTGGCCGGCTGGCTCAACCGCCAGCAGCAGGTGGTTATTGATTATCTCATCGAAGAGAACCGTGTCCTCAAGGAGCAAGTCAAAGGACAGCGGTTTCGGTTCACTGATGAACAGCGGATGCGACTGGCCGTGAAAGCCAAGGGACTTGGCCGACGGTTACTTGATGAACTGGAGACGCTGGTGACACCCGATACACTGCTCGCCTGGCACCGGAAACTCATCGCGCAGAAGTGGGCCTATGCCAGGAAGGGACCCGGTCGACCACGCGTCGCGCAAGAGATCACCGATTTGATACTCCGCATGGCGAGGGATAATACTTCCTGGGGTTACGACCGAATCCAAGGCGCACTCGCCAATCTTGGTCACGTGATTGCACCCAACACAGTCAAGAATATTCTGAAAAGGCATGGCATAGAGCC
>JARFQK010000142.1 GCA_029287815.1 Gammaproteobacteria bacterium | reverse complement strand
ATCTGGCCCGGTATGCCTCGTGCTTGAAAATGATGCCTCTGGCGGTTTCGTATTGTTCGTTAGTGATCGCACCCTCATCTCTGATGCGCCGTAATTCCTTCAACTCTCCAGCCAAACGCTGTTGCATGCTGATTGCGGCCTGACCTTGTTCGATGTGGTCCGTCAATCGCGCAATAAACTTTTCAAATTCCTTGTTACCGGCTTTGAAGTTTGACACTTCGAACAGCGGTATACTGGCGATATAGCTTTTGTAGATCAATTTGTCCTGGGTGCGGTAGTAGAAAACCGCCATCGAAAGTAGCCCGGCGGTTCCCATAAGCACACCAACGATCACGATATAGTCAGCTTGATATGGGGAAAACAGGCCAACGTAGAGCAACACAATCGACCAGACAAGGGCCGCGATTGCTGTGCTTAGCCATCGCCAGGCGACGAAGCACTCCCGGTCCGGCTGTGTGTTGACGTAGTTGAGATTGAATCTTTGCTTTCTATTGTCTTTGTTCCTGAATGATCTCAGCGTGTAGTACAGCTGCGTGTCATTGAACACCGTGAAGCGCCGAGTGACCCCCTTGAAACGTTGCTCCTGCACGTATTCAATATTGATATGCCTGGGTTTTACCTGCGTATCATCATCGAGTTCGGACGATAGCGTGATCTCGGTCATCCCCTGAATCTGATCAGCTTTATCAGTCATGTTCACACCCCAATCATGGACGGTTTACACAGCTTATTACCCGCGGCGCATTGTCTGCGTTGTTCGAATCACAGTCTATCTATGGAAACATCTGATCAATTCAGAGTTTCGGCGGCGCACGGACGCGCCGCCATGTTCAATCGCCTTGAGCGATTGAACATGAAGGAAAACAGAAAATCGCATTTTATTTTTCCCGTGCTCTGATCATTCAGGGATGAATTATTCAGAGCTTCCCTGAATTTAGAAGAGATACAGTTTTTTTCCAGCGAGCAGCCGGATTTGTTGACAAAAACGGGCGTTCTCAAGCTCGGAATTGCAGTATTAAAACGTGCTAAATAACTTCAATTGGACTCTGTCTATATCGCTATTTACTCTTAATCAATAGCTTGCTTGGTAATGTTGAAGTTGGTTCTAGTCCATCTGCAGCTGCAGCGATGTGAGCGCACGATTAATGTACATTTGTTTACGCGAATAGATTCATCTACACCAATAAACGTGTTACATTAAAATGGAAAACAAGCCATTAATCAGTGACTAAGGCTGCTAGCCTTAAATTTCCAACAGGGGGCCTGAGATGAATACGGCTACAAATCAACCACCGCACGATCGCCGAGCGCGCACTAGAAAAGAAATCAAGCAATTGATCGCAGAGCGCAACAACGTGCTATCACAGTATTACAACCTCGCTAGTCAGGCCGACCAGAATCCGAAGAACAGCGAAGAAACGCTGGAATTGCTGCAAGAATTCTGCCAGGACCTGGTTGACTATCTTGCCACCGGTCATTTCGAGATCTACCGGCGAATCGAGGAAAGGGAAGAACGGCGATCGGACATCATGCAGCTTGCCAATGAAGTTTTCGACAGAATCACGGCAACAACAGCAGTCGCCGTCGCCTTCAATGACCTGTACGATACCTCTGAAGCCTTCAATCCCGAGGTGCTCAACGAGTTGCCTGAACAGCTGTCCAAGCTCGGGGAAGAACTGGCTGTACGCATCGACCTTGAGGACAGATTCATCAATACCCTGCTCTGCGCGCCTGCTACTTCCCCCCAAACAACTGCTGGTGCCGCTTCCTAGCCCGCATTTCTCACCAGGATCACGGGAGCAAGCGCAGGAAATCTGGGTTCACAAACCAATACCGGTCTGATGGTGCGCACGGCGCACCCTACCTTATCTGCGATTCACCTTATCTGCGATCTGCGGGATTGTTCGCGGCTGGAGCCGCTCCTACACCGGACCATCGTCAGCGCACGTTCGCGGGCGATCGGGACCCGCTACAGCCGGCATTTCTTCAGGTCGTCAGGATCGTTTGCCAGGCACCAGCAAACATGCCCCGGTTTCCGGCGAAAATCCTCCGACGTTGTGACACCCGTGATGTCTCGCATCGCAAAGGCACGCAAAGATTCGGTATCGAGTTTGAAGCCGCGAGCGTTCGTGGAAAAGAGCAGCAAGCCGTCACCGGCTAGCAATGACATCGCTTGTCGTATCAATTCAACATGATCTCTTCTGATATCGAGCGTATGGTCCATGCGCTTGGAATTGGAGAAAGTGGGCGGATCGAGAAATATCAAATCATACCGTTGATCCCGCTTTCCAGCATCTGCCAGCCACTGGATGCAGTCTGCACGGACAAAGCTATGCCTGGTTCCGGTCAGCCGGTTCAACTGCATATTCTTTTTTGCCCAGTCGAGATAAGTCTTCGACAGATCGACGGTGGTCGTAACGCTAGCTCCGCCAGCCGCCGCGTAGACGGTCGCGGCCCCGGTGTAGGCGAACAGATTCAAGAAGGTTTTGTTGGCTGCGAGTTTGGCGATCAGCTGACGAGTCAGTCGGTGATCCAGGAACAGCCCGGTGTCGAGATAGTCATTCAGATTCACACTGAATTTCAAGCCGGATTCGGTCACGATCAGCGATTTTCCACTTTCGCTCTGACGCGCGTATTGGCTCTTACCGCGGTGTCTTTTCCTGGTCTTCTGCACGATCCTGTCTTTGCCTATATTCAGCACGCTTGATACCGCTTCGATGACTTGATTCAGGCGCGCGAAAGCTTTGACCGCATCGACTGAGTCGGGCGCCTGGTATTCCTGCACATGCACCCAGTCTTGGTAGAGATCAACCGCAACGGCGTATTGCGGTATGTCGGCATCATACAGTCGGTAACACCCGATGCCCTCCTTACGACTCCATTTCGACAGATGCTTCAGATTTTTTGCCAGGCGATTCGCGAACATGTCGACGCCAGGATCAGATGGTGTGCGCGTGAACGCATCGTCGGCATGCGCCGCAGAGGTTTCGCGTTCGCGAATTCGATACTGATAAAGCGTACACTTGATCGGGCCGTTGTAAAGCGTGTTCCTGCGGTGCGCGCGCAAGCCGGTCAACTTCGCCAGTTGGTGATGGGCTGTGAACAACGCAAATCGCCACCCCGGAAATCCTTGCCTTACGTTGCGGCCCAGCTCGTAGTACAGGCGCTTGAGTCGGTTGTCGTCGCTGATCCGCTTGCCGTATGGCGGATTCGTCACGATCAAGCCCGGCGTCTCGGCCAGATCTGAGACAAGCGCAATCGAATCAGCCTGCTTGATTTCGATGAGGCCCTCGAAACCGGCTGCGCGGATATTTTCTCGCGCAATACCGGCTACCTTATAGGATTTTTCGATGCCGATGAGCCTCGGAACGCGCTCGGCCGAAACGCGAGCCTGGGCCTGATCGACCAGACGCTCCCAAATATCCGGTCGATGCCGCTTCCAGTGGTAAAAGCCGTAGTAATCACGCAACAGCCCCGGTGCCTTGTCGGCCGCGATCAAGGCCGCTTCGATCAACAGCGTGGCTGATCCACACAGCGGATCGATCAATGGCCTGTGTTCCAGCGCCAGCTGCGGCCACTGCGCCCGCAGCAATATCGCAGCAGCAAGATTTTCTTTCAGCGGCGCGGCGCCAGCCTGTTGACGATAACCGCGCTTGTGCAGTGACTCACCCGACAGGTCCAGATACAACGTGCACTGATGCTTGTCGATATAAGCGTTGACGCGTATCGCAGGCCTATCGCGCTCGACATCCGGTCTCTGTTTGAACGCGTTGACGAACTGATCGGCGATAGCGTCCTTTATCTTTAACCTGGCGTAATGGCTATTGCTGATGCGTTCATGTGAACTGTGCACATCAATCGCAAAGCTGCCATCGGGCGCTACGTGCGCCTGCCAGTCAATCGCTTGCACACCCTGATAAAGCGCTTCATAGTCGTCGACAGCGAATGCGTGCAGTCGGAACAGCACCCTGCTCGCAACCCTGGACCACAGACATAGCCGGTATGCATTTTCCAGACCCCCCTGCGCATCAACACCACCACGTTGGATAGCAACCGCGCTCAGCCCCTGTTGCTCACATTCCACTGCAAGCAGATCCTCCACGCCCTTCGGACAGGTGATAAAGAACGTCTGCATTTGAGTCATTTTGCGACCTGATGTGCTGATCAAGCAGGGATGATTGACGCTTTGACCCGTTCCAGATCTGCCGGTGTATCGACTCCGTGGCCGGGGACGGCGGCGGCCTGATCAACGTGTATTCTCATTCCAAAGAACATCAAGCGCAGTTGCTCGAGCTTCTCCGCCATTTCTATTTCACAGGGCTTCATCTTGCGGAACGATCGCAGCAGGCCGGCCCTGTAAGCATAGAGACCAAGGTGGCGTTTGAACAGCAGCCGAGACACCGGGTCATGATCAGGGTCCCGAATGTACGGAATCAAAGACCGGCTGAAGTACAAAGCCATTCCGTTGACATCCGTGACCACTTTGACAATATGAGGATCGACCGCATCTTCAGCAGACAAGCCTGTGTACAAGGTCGCGCAATCGGCTTGCGGATGTTTCAATAAGTTGACTGCTACCTGAGTGACAATGGCTGGCGGCGTCAGCGGTTCGTCGGCCTGCAGGTTGACAACAACCGTGTCATCCGGCCAACCGAGTTTGTCGACCACTTCGCTCAATCGATCCGTCCCGGAATGATGCTCCTCCAGGGTCATACAGACTGACGCGCCGAATTCTTCCGCAGCCAGAGCGATCAGGTCATTGTCGGTAGCGATCACGATATCCGTAGCGCCCGCCTCGAGGGCAGCTTCATAAACGCGCTGAATCATCGGCTTGCCATGAATATCCGCCAGTGGTTTTCCAGGAAAACGACTGGATTCATAGCGCGCGGGTATGACGATTTTGTATTCTTCCACAGTCACAGTTTAACCTGCATTTCTCACCAGGATCAGGGGAGCAGGCGCAGGAGTTCCCGCCTGGTGAGAAATGCGGGCTGACGCCATCACGACCGGTCACGCGACAATGGCCGAGCGTCCATGGCCAGTAATATTGGCACACCCTCGCGAACCGGAAAGGCGAGCTGATCATGTCTGCATTCGAGCTCCGAAGTCTTCCTGTTGTAACGGAGTCTAGCGCTGCAGACCGGGCACACGAGTACGTCGAGAAGTTTTTTGTTCATCGGCGTTGTCGGATCAGCTCCACCAGGTGGGGGCCCAATCGGCTGGATAAGCGCGCCTTAGCCGGCACGTACCAGCAATCGTCCAAAGCCCGCTCAGGCTCACGGTCAGTCTGCAGTTGAGCGCATTTTACCGCATCTTTTTCTGTCATCAGAACCGGTAGACGATCAGCGAAGACGATATCATCAGCGATAAAACGGTGATGGTCGGGGAAGGCATGCTCAATCACGCTCAATCCCTGCTCGCGCAATTGTTCGAAAAACCGTTGCGGATGACCAATGCCTGCAACCGCGTGAACGCGCGCGCTGCAGAAAGCGCTGATCGGCTTCGTCTCGCCGCTGAGCAGGTTGACCGCATGCTCAAATTCCAATGAGAAGTGGTAGTCAGCGTTAATGTCACCGTGATAGACCACGATGTCAACCGTACCCAGCCTGGCCTGCGTCTCGCGAAGCGGCCCCGCCGGAAGACAAAAGCCGTTGCCGAAGCGCCTGTCTGAGTCGACCACGGCAATTTCGATATCCCGGCGCAGGCGATAATGTTGCATGCCATCGTCGCTCAAAACCACATCGCAATCGTGCTCGGCCACCAGCTTACGTGCGGCGGCGACCCGGTCCCGGCCGATGACGACCGGACAGCCCGTACGCCGTTTGATCAAGAGGGGTTCGTCCCCGGCAATTGACGCATCATCTTGCGCAGCCACGTCGTGTTCGCCGCAGGTCGTCGCACCATAGCCCCGGCTGATTACGCCAGGCTTAAAACCATGTTGCCGCAGGTAGTCGCACAGACCGATAATCAGCGGTGTTTTGCCGGTGCCTCCGACCGAGATGTTGCCAACGACCACCACGGGCAAGCTTACGCCGCCACGAGCCAGCCAGCCGTTGAGGTAGCAATAGCGCCGCAGCATCGCAACACTGCAAAACAGCAGCGAGAGCGGCAACAGCAACCACGCAACCGGGTTCTGACGGTACCAGTAGTGATCCAGCCTTTTCATCAACTCTGCGATGCAAACTGCATCTGATGCAGTGCCGCATAATGTCCATTTTGGTCCAGCAATTGACGATGGGTACCCGTTTCAACCATGCGGCCCTGATCCAGCACGACGATCTTGTCGGCATTCTCGATCGTCGAAAGCCGGTGGGCGATCACCAGTGTGGTACGGTTTTGCATCAGTGCATCCAGCGATGACTGGATGAACCGCTCGGACTCGGTATCGAGTGCCGATGTCGCCTCATCCAGGATCAACACCGGTGCATCCGCCAGCAGCGCCCGGGCGATTGCGATACGTTGACGCTGGCCGCCCGATAGCATCATGCCACGCTCCCCAACCATGGTCTGGTAACCATTGCTCAGCTGCGTGATGAATTCGTCCGCGTAGGCCGATCGGGCCGCCTGTTCGATTTGCTCGATGTCCACATCGCGCATCGAGCCGTAAGCGATATTGTGTGCGACCGTGTCATTGAACAGCACCACATCCTGGCCGACAAACGCGATATGACCGCGCAGGTTCTCCAATCGATAGTCGCGGATATCGCTGCCGTCGAGCGCGATCGAACCTTCGGTCACGTCGTACAACCGCGGCAGCAGATTCAACAGGGTCGATTTCCCACTTCCTGAACGGCCGACAAATGCAACCGTCTCACCCGCACTCACAGTCAAGTCGATGTCGGTCAGCGCGTTTTCACGGGCATTGCGGTATCGGAACGACACATGACTGAACGCGATATCGCCTCGGACCCGCGCCGCCTCGTAGCTACCTTCATCGCGCTCATCGTCCAGATCCGTCAGCTTGAACACGCTTTCAGCGGCGGCGATCCCGCGTTGCAGGTCGACATTCACGTCGGCCAGTCGTTTGACCGGGCCGAACAAGAAAGTCAGCGACACCATATAGGATGCGAAGGTACCCGGCGTGACAATAGCCATCGCCTCATCTCGGGTGACCAGAAAAATGATCGCGGCCAGGCCAATGCCGACGATCAGACGAATCGTCGGGGTGCTCAACGCCTGGGTTGCGATCATCCGCATGTTCTGCCGGCGATTCTGGTCATTGATCTTATGGAACTGGGATTCCTCGTACGCACGTCCGCCGAACACCTTGACCACAATGTGCGCCTTGATCGACTCCTCGACGATCCTGGAAACATCACCGATACTGCGTTGAATGCGTTTGCTCAATTTGCGGAATTTCTTGGTCACAAAAGTGATCAACAGCGCGATCAGCGGTCCGGTGGTCAGCAGCAACAACGTCAACGACACGCTTAGATAAAACATCCAGGCCAGAATACCAATCACCGTGAACGTGTCGCGAACGATGATCGTTATCGCCTTGGTCGACGCATTGGCCACCTGCTCAACATCGAACGTGAACTTGGAGATGATCTCACCGCTGGTCGCGTTGTCATAGAAAGCCTTTGGCAGCAACAATATTTTGCTGAACATGCGCTGGCGCAGTTCCATGATGACCTTGCGTCCGACCCAGCTGATGCAATACATCGAGATGAACATTGCGAACACCCGCACAACGAAGATTACGATCAGTATCAAAGGCAGCAGACGAATCGTTTCCGGATCGCGATCGACGAAACCATCATCCATCAGCGGCTTCATGTAGGCAGCGATCGCAGTGTCCGTACCCGCGACCAGAATCATGCCAACGATCGATATCGCAAACATCTGCCAGTGCACGAACGCCATCGTCAATAGGCGCCGGTAGTATTTGCCCGCTTCAGGATGAACGCTTTTACCGATACTCATCTGTCAAAAGCATCAGTTCAGTCAGTTGGATTCGACGGTCGCGATGGAGAGCCGGGTCAGGCCCAGTTGAGACGCCGCGTCCATAGCTCTGACCACCGACTGGTGCGGTGTCTTCGCATCGGCCCGCAACACCAGCGAAACATCTTTATCGCCGGCTTCTGCGGCCGTTTTTCGCAACGCGATTTTCAAGGTCTCGAGTTTGGTGTTCACCAGTTGGCGATCGTTGATATAGTAGTTGCCTTTCGCGTCGATCGACAGCACGATCGGTTTTTGTTGCTGCTGGCTCGACTTCGTGCTGGCCTCAGGCAAGTCGACCTTGAGTTTCGCGTGGCGGTCAAAGGTCGTCGACACCATGAAGAATATCAGCAACAGAAAGACCACGTCGATCAATGGTGTCAGGTTTATGTCGACCCGTTCGTCAGTTCGATTGGGGCGGAGATTCATGCTGGCTTTTCGCGATTTTTGTGGATTACATCGACCATCTTGATTGCCTCACGTTCGATCTCGACGACAATCGTGTCGACGCGGCGTCTGAAGTAGCGATAGAAAACCAGACTCACGATAGCCACCGACAGACCAGCCGCCGTCGTGATCATTGCCTGGGATATGCCATTGGCCAATACGGTCGGGTCACCTACGCCATGCGTCGTAATCGCCGTAAAAACCTTGATCATACCCACGACCGTGCCCAGCAAACCGAGTAGCGGCGAAATCGAAGCTATCGTGCCCAACGGACTCAGAAAGCGCTCGAGGTCGTGCACCACTTCGCGACCACGCTCCTCGATGCTCTCCTTGATGCGCTCACGCCGATACTGCCTGTTGTTAATGCCTGCAGTCAGCACTTTCCCAAGCGCCGACTGCCTGCCGACCTCCTCGATCTTCGAGGGATCGAGCTTGCCGGTCTTGATCATGTGCCAGACCGATGCGACCAGATGCTTGGGCAAGACCTTTTCGCGCTGCAGGCTCCAAAACCGTTCGACAATGATTGAAATAGAAATGACAGAACACAAGATTATCGGCAGCATCAACCAGCCGCCGGATTTCACCAACTCAAACACATCCCACCTGTAACCGTTATGTTTATAATTATCAGCGGGCCACGCCCTTTTCCGCTAATGATACTTTAATTTAGCCGTCTTGGCGAAAATTCGGCGCCGAATGATGCCAGTATTTGCGTTGCATGTCGCGGTAGCGCTGTACCGGCCCGATACCGTGTTCGGGGTGCAGTTCGATGCTGATCGCGCCGCTGTGGCCCGTCATGAACATCTGGCTCCCAGCGCGGTGATAGCGTTCAATGATCGACGCTGCCGGGAACTGATAACGGTTTCGGTAACCGGCGGCGAAGACCGTGATCTGGGGTGATACCGCCGTGATGAAAGCGGTACTGGATGAAGTCGTACTGCCGTGATGCGGCGCGATCAGGATGTCTGCCAATAGCGTTGCGCGATCACCAGATAACAGCTGATTTTCAACTTTTTTCTCGATGTCGCCGGGGATCAGCACGGATCCGCCCCGGCCAGTGATCTTGAGCACACAAGACTGGTTGTTGGACGATGGGTAATCGGTATCACCGGGGTGGAGCAGCGTAAACTCGACGTGATCCCAGTTCCAATGCTGCCCGGTGGCACAGGCCGCCTTTGATACCGCTCTCAAATCGCCAATCCCCCGACCGAGCACCGGCGTCTTCGGGTATGCGGCCAACACAGAGGCCGCCCCGCCGATATGATCGCCGTCGCCGTGGCTGACCAGCAGCAGATCGATCTGGTCGACACCCTTGTTAATCAAGAAAGGCAGCAGGACGGCCGAACCACTGTCGAAGCTGTCGCTGAAACGCGCGCCGGTATCGTAGACCAGGGTGTGCGAATGCGTTCGGATCACAATCGCGAGCCCCTGACCCACGTCGAGCACGTTCAGCTCAAAAGCACCGTCTGGTGGCGAGCGCGGTTCCCAGATTGCGGCCGGCAGCAAAAGCAGCACGCCTGCGGCCCGTGACAGGCGCAGCTTCGGGGCGAGCAGGATCGCCACACCCAGGAGCGCCAGCAGCGTCAATACAATATCCGGCTGCGCCTTGAGCCAGTGAGCGTAGCGCAGATCCGCCATCCACTGCAGCAGCGGCCAGATAAGGCTGAGCAGAAATTCGGCTGTTGACAGCATTACAGCTGCAACGGCCGTTGATAGCGGCAGGGTTAAGATACCCAGCAATACCAGCGGAACCACCAGCAAACTGACGTAGGGCACCATGAATAGATTGGCCAGCGGCGCGACCAACGAAGCCTGCTGAAACATGTACCACGACAGCGGCAGCAGCGCCAGCGCGATCGCGACCTGAATCCCAACCCATTTCATCCAGCGCGAACGTGCAATGCGGCCACTCAGCGCATAAAAGATCACTGCGACCGCGAGAAACGAAAACCAGAAACCGGCAGACAGCACCGCCGCTGGATCCCACGACAGCACCGCGATCAGTGCGAATCCGAGCACATCCAGCGAACGCGCATTGCGCCGCAACAACAACGCAGCGACGCTGCAAACCAGCATCAGCAAGGCTCGCTGTGTTGGAATTGCGAAACCGGCGAGCAGAGCGTAGACAAAAGCGCTGACCAGCGAGACCACCATCGCGACGTGCTGCGCCGGAATCCGCAGCATCAGCCACGATGGCAGCATCCGGCGGCACAGCCAATAACCGAAGGCCGCGGCCAGACCAATGTGCAGCCCCGAGATCGCGACCAGGTGGTTGGTGCCGGTATTGATCAGCACCCGCCATTGCTGCGCATCGATCGCAGATCGATCGCCGATCGCCAGTGCAGTGATCAGTCCGATCGAGCGTTCGCCAGCCAGAATCGCAGCTATGAGCTCCGCAAGCCGCTGTCGGACGGCGCCACTGTGATACCGGTTAGCCGACTTGAGCTTGCGATTGAGTCCGCTCGTGCGGACATAACCTGTCGCATGAACACCATGTTGCATCAGCCAGGCCTCGTAGTCGAAGCCACCGGGATTCATGAAACCATGCGGCGGCTTCAAGCGCACCTCGAATTGCCAGGTCTCACCCGCGCGCACGGCCTGGCCATAGTACCAGCTCAGCCTGATCCGCCGCGGTATCGACTGGACTCGACCAGACGCAGCGAAACTGTCGATATCGAAAAAAAACCGTTGCTTATCGGTGTCGGTCAGCGGTATGCCATCGATGCGACCCGTCACAACGACGTCTTGCCCGGCCAGCGACTCGGGGAGAACGTGCGTGAGATAGTCGAGTGCATGCCACTGCGCCCAGCCCAGACCCGACAAGACCAATGTCGGGACTACCAGCACGAATGCATAAGATTTTTTCCTGAAAACCCAGGCGACGCCCGCCGATAACAGCAACGCGACGTAGACGAGGCTTCCCGGCAGCATGGCGAACAGGCCCAGACCAACGGTCCCTGACAGAAACGATAATGCGCTCAGAAACATCCTTGTTTCACCCATCCCTTGTCAACGGCAAGCAGCTCGAGCGGGTTTGCCTATAATATGGTTTAGGACCATAATTTACGCCGATTGCATTTAGATCACATCCTAATCGTCCTGGCCGTGCCGATCACAACCGCGAAGTTCGACCTGATGCCACGCAAATTCTTAAAACGGTTCATGCCCAGCCACACGAGGGTCAAGGAGCACAAACACCTGCAGATATTCGGTGATGTGCTTCACGAGCCGAATCTGTGGCATATCAACCGGCGCTCGATGGCGGGTGGATTCGCGGTCGGCCTGTTTTTTGCGTGGGTGCCCGTGCCCCTACAGATGCTGCTGGCCGCGGCGGCGGCGATACTGCTTCGCACCAACCTGGCGCT
>JARFQK010000031.1 GCA_029287815.1 Gammaproteobacteria bacterium | reverse complement strand
CAGCTACACCCACAAGAAACAGACCGGCGGCTCCGGCCAGTACGCCAAGATCGATTACATCATCGAACCCGGCGAACCCGGCAGTGGCTACGAGTTCGAGTCGGTAGTGACTGGCGGCAACGTGCCTCGTGAGTTCTGGCCGGCTGTTCAAAAAGGCTTCGAAGCCAGCATGGAGCGTGGCGTGCTGGCAGGCTACCCCTGTCTGGATTTCAAGGTAACGCTGGCCGACGGCGCCTATCACCCGGTCGATTCATCGGCGATTGCCTATGAACTGGCTTCCAAGGCAGCTTACCGTCAGAGCATGCCGAAGGCGGGACCACAGCTGATGGAGCCGATCATGAAGGTCGATGTTTTCACACCCGACGACCCTGTGGGAGACGTGATCGGCGACCTGAATCGCCGCCGCGGCATGATCAAGTCACAGGAGCCAGGCACCACCGGTGTTCGCATCAAGGCAGAGTGCCCACTGAGTGAAATGTTCGGTTACATCGGCGACCTGCGCACGATGACTTCAGGCCGCGGTCAGTTCTCGATGGAAGTCCTGCATTACATGCCGTGCCCGAAGAACGTCGCTGATGAAGTTATCAAGCAGACGCTGGAGCGCGAAGGCAAGCGATAACTAGCCCGCATTTCTCACCAGGATCACGGAAGCAGGCGCAGGATTCGTGTTCGTAAGCGCCGCTCTGGAGCGAAAAGCATAGCTATAGCTATGGTTTGAGTGAAGAGCAAGCTTATGGACACGAAGACTAGCCTGAACCGTGATAGGCACTGCTGAAGAACACACTGTATTTTCGATCATTCGAGTTGTCTCAAAAGAGCCAATGCCTTATCAGTTCTCTGGGCCGCCTGGTGAGAAATGCGGGCTAGCAACGCGTCGATTACACGGAGGCGGCTTCCTTTGTGTAATCGACCGGCGGGCTAGCCCGCATGTTGCCTGATTACTGCTTTATTTTCAGTGCGGCACCATCGAAATGTACACCGCCCCATCCCGCGGCCATAAAACTGCGAATGTTCGGATGGTCCAGGTTGTCCGGATATTTGAGCACGTGATCGCGATAAAATGAGCCGAAACAGTGCAATGTCTGCTCTTCTGACAGGCGCACGAGCTTGGCGAAGGCCAGTATCTTGCATGAGCCTAGATTTCGGCCTGCCTCGTTGACAATGCCACCGTTAGTAAACCTGACCGGTGTGAATTCATACAACTCATCGATCAGAGCCAGTACAGCCTCGTATTCCACCTCATTCGGATTCTCTTTCAGCGACCAGAGTAGTTGATCGAAATCCATAGCCTACTTACCACCTTGTTAACATTCTCAGAACAGCATATTCAAGTATAGACCGTTACATCCATAATTCATTATCCGGTCCTGGCAAGGCACTGTTAGCAGCCCGCCAGTTCACAAAAAATTTGACAGAGTGCGATAATGGTGCGAATTGATACTGTCCTGGAGCCTGTGCAATGACTGCGCAACAGGAAAACAATAGCGCCCTCGCGTTCGAACGTGCTGATAACGCCACTTTGCAGATCCTACTGACAGGCTCATGGTGCCTGCGGGATGGACTGCCATCTATTGAGCCCGTTCTGGACACGCTAGAAAATGATCGAGCACTGAAGCGGATCTCGTTTTCGAGCAAGGGTATCCGTCGATGGGACTCGGGACTGTTGGTTTTTCTGTCCAAACTCGATCGTTACAGTAAGGAAAATGACTTGCAGCTGGTTACCGACGGCTTGCCGACCGGCATTCGTAAACTCCTTGATCTCGCTGCAGCCTCTGTGGAAACCCGGGACAGAACCCGGCACATCGACAGGGCAAACCTGCTGGGCAGAATCGGCGACAAAACACTGGATTGGGTTGATGCGGTACCGCAGGCGTTGCACTTTATCGGAGAGTCTCTGAAATCAATCGGGCGCCTGGTCAGCGGCAGAGCCCAGTACAACAGCGCTGATGCGCTATTCATTACGCAACAGGTCGGCCCACAGGCGCTACCGATCGTGTCGCTGATCAGTTTTCTGGTAGGACTCATCCTTGCCTACATGGGCGCCTTGCAGCTGGAACGTTTCGGTGCCCAGATCTATGTCGCGGACCTGGTCGGTATAGCCATGGTCAGGGAGGTCGGCGCGCTGATGACCGCGATCATCATGGCTGGCCGAACCGGGGCCGCCTACGCGGCTGAGCTTGGAACCATGCAGGTTAACGAAGAGATCGATGCGTATCGTACCCTGGGTATATCGCCGATGGACTACCTGGTCATGCCGCGCTTGCTTGCACTGGTGCTGATGATGCCACTATTGTCGTTGTATGCCGGTCTGGTTGGCATCGCTGCCGGCATCGTTATCTCGGTCACTGTGTTCGACCTGAGCGCCTACGAATACTATCAGCAGACCGTACGGGCGTTGAACGTCACCCATTTTGCGGTCGGCATGATGAAAGGCACGCTGTATGGTGTGCTGATCGCACTGGCCGGCTGTCTCCGTGGCATGCAATGCGGCCGCAGTGCACAAGCAGTCGGCCAGGCAACCACCTCGGCTGTGGTGACCTGCATCGTGAGCATCGTGGTTGCCGCGTCATTGACAACGATCATTTTGCAGAGACTGGGTATTTGACATGTCCCTGGCGAAATCTGACATGCCTGCAGCCCCAGACAAAGCACACATCAGGGTGGCGGATCTGACGATGGCTTATGGTGAGTTCGTTATCCAACATGATCTCAGTTTTTCGGTCAACCGAGGCGATATTTTCATCATCATGGGCGGTAGCGGCTGCGGAAAGACGACTTTGCTGAAGCATATGATAGGCTTGAAAAGGCCCGCCAGCGGTGATGTCTACTTCAGTCAGGATAACTACTGGCACTCAGACCTCGAGATACAGCAGCAGATCAAACAGCGTTTTGGTGTGATGTTTCAGGCAGGCGCGCTCTGGAGCTCGATGACCCTTGCCGAAAACATCGCGTTGCCGCTCAACGAGTACACGCAATTGAGCACAACCGAGATCAGCGATGTGGTGTCGTACAAGCTCGCTTTGGTAGGCCTGGCTGGCCATGAGGATTACTATCCGGCCGAGCTCAGCGGCGGCATGAGAAAACGCGCCAGCCTGGCGCGTGCAATGGCGCTGGATCCCGAGATTCTGTTCTTTGACGAACCCAGCGCAGGACTCGATCCGATCAGCGCGCGCCGACTGGACGACCTGATCATCGAATTACGTGATAGTCTTGGCACTACAGTGGTCGTGGTCACACACGAACTGGCCAGCATCTATGCAATTGGCAATAATTCCGTATTCCTGGATGCAGACAGCAAGACCATGATAGCCGAGGGCGATCCGAAAATATTGCGCAGCGAGTGCCGCCACCCGACGGTCAGAGCTTTCCTGACCAGGGGTGAAGCATGAGCAGGCGCGCCAGCTCCACCTTGATTGGCGCGTTCGTGGTCATTGGAATAGGGTTGGCGATCACCGTATTTCTGCTCGTCGGCAATGTCGGCTTGTTCAAGGGCAGCGAGAAGGCCATCATGTATTTCACTGGCTCGGTCGAAGGACTCCAAAAAGGCGCGCCGGTCAACATTCGCGGGGTCAAGATCGGGACCGTGATCGACATCGACGTAAACTTCGACCCATTGGATGGCGAGTTCGTTATCCCGGTCGTCGTCCAGTTTGAACCCGACGCGGTCGCCATTGTGAGACAACTTCAGGTCCCTGACCCCGAACAGGACCACCTGAACTACATGATCGAAGAACTCGGGTTGCGAGCCCAACTGCAACTTCAGAGCATCCTAACCGGACAGATGGCAATCCAGCTCGATTACCACCCCGACACCGAAGCGCAATACATCGGCGATGGCCAATTGCCCGAGATCCCGACGATCCCTATGCCGATCGAGAAATTCAATGAACAGCTACAGAAACTGCCCATTGAACAGATACTGAACGATATCACCTCCGCTTTATCCGCCCTCAATCGAATCGTCAGCTCGCCCGAAATCGCGCAAACCATAAGTCAGCTCA
>JARFQK010000203.1 GCA_029287815.1 Gammaproteobacteria bacterium | reverse complement strand
AAGGCTGGCGGCTTGCCCGCATTGCGCTGGGGCGATTCGTCCACACTCGAGGTGGGTGAGTGGGTGCTCGCGATGGGTAATCCGTTTGGACTCAGCCACACGCTCACTGTCGGTGTGGTCAGTGCCAAAGGTCGTACCAGTCTCGGAATAAGTGACTATGAAGATTTCATCCAGACCGATGCCGCGATCAATCCTGGCAACTCCGGTGGTCCCCTGGTGAATCTGGATGGTGAAGTGGTTGGTGTCAATACTGCGATTCTGAGCCGAAGCGGGGGCTACATGGGCGCAGGATTCGCGATTCCGAGTGGTCTGGCCAGGAGTATTGCCGAGCAACTGATCGACAGCGGTGAAGTCGTGCGCGGGTTCCTTGGCGTTGTTATCCAGGATTTGACGTCTGAACTGGCCGAATCGTTCGATATCGAGCAAAGCCGTGGCGCGCTGATTGCCCAGGTGACTGCGGATTCGCCGGCACAGAAAGCCGGACTCAAAGCAGGTGATGTTATCGTCAGTTACCAGGGCAAACCTGTTAAAGACATTGGTAGCTTCCGTAATCGCGTGTCGCAGACACCGCCCGACAGTCGCGCGAAACTGACCGTCATTCGTGACGGCGAGCGCCGGGAGATCGATGTAACGATTGGGAGGCTGGATGACGCGCAGCTTACGGCCGAGGCGCCTGCCGAGATCACGAGCGAACTGGGTTTGAGCGTACAGACACTTACACCGCAGCTTGCTCAGCAGTTCGATGCCAAGGCCGGGCAGGGTGTGGTCGTGACCAAGGTTGAGCCCGGATCGGTCGCTGAGGTGGCCGGTATCAAGATCGGTGACGTGATCCTTCAGGTGAATCGCAAGCCGGTTGACAGCGCCCAGGCATTCAATCGTGCGATAGGTGATAGTCGACAGGGGAAGCGTGCATTGCTACTGATCGCCTCGGGCGATATGCAACGCTACGTCGTGCTGAGCTGGTGATTTCGGGTCATTAGCCCGCATTTCTCCCCACGGTCACGGAAGCAGGCTGGTGAAAAACCGGTTGATTCGCCAGATGCATGACCCGTCACGCGGCAGTAAGTCGGACCAAATTGGAGCATTCAATGCCTTTTTAGCAGCCGGGCTCTGGGATTGAAAGGCGCAGCTTCGGCCAAGCGTTGATAAGCGCGTCTCGCTGCATCCGTATCAGCAGGAGGGGTCTCGATCTGAAGCAGGACGAACTGGTCGCCCGAGGGGGTGCCCGGTAGGCCTTTGCCTTTCAATCGCAGTTTGCGCCCGCTCTGCGATTCTGGTGGCACTTTCATTTCCACTATTCCGCTGAGGGTTGGTACGGTGACTGTGGCACCCAGTGCCGCCTCCCACGGCGTCACAGGCAGTTGCAGGAAGACGTCCCGGCCTTCGACTGTGAACAGGCGGTGAGGGATGTAGTCGACTTCCAGATACAGGTCGCCGGCCGGGGCGCCGCTGCCGGATCCACGCCCGCCTTCACCGGTCAGGCGGATACGTTGACCGCGTTTGATGCCTTTTGGGATGCCCACTTTCAGTGTGCGCTTTTCCAAGGTCGATCTGCCGTGGTCGTCAAAATTTGGGACGTTCAACGAGACCGTACGGGTAGTGCCCCGATACGCCTCTTCGAGGCTGATCAGCAGGCGGGCATGCAAATCTTCGCCGCGGATGCGGAACTCATTCCGGCGTTCAGAGTAGTCGGGCCGAAACTGCCCGAACAGCGATTCAAAAAAATCGCTAAACGGACTGCGGCTGGCCGCGGCAAAATCGCTGGTGTCGAAATCGAATCCGGAGGCCCAGCCTGGTGGAGGGCGAAACTCCTGACCGTGTTGCCAGCGCTGCCCCAGCTGATTGTAGGCCTGACGTTTCTTTGGGTCCTTTAGCGCTTCATAAGCTTCGCCCAGTTCCTTGAATTTTTCCTCGGCGTCGGGATCCTTGCTGACGTCGGGATGGTACTTGCGGGCGAGTTTTCGATACGCGCGCTTGATTTCTTCCTGAGAGGCATCACGGGGCACGCCCATGATCTTGTAGTAATCCTTATACTCCACGAGTGGCTGGCCGCTACGCTCTTAGACGAAAAACGATCTTGTCATTCTCCACATCCGCCAGGACGGAATCACCAGGGCCGAAGCGGCCCGCCACAATCTCGCGCGCCAACGGCGTCTCTACCTGTTGCTGAATGGCCCGCTTTAACGGCCGGGCGCCAAAGACCGGATCGAATCCCGATTCGGCCAGCAGGTCGAGCGCAGCTGCTGACAACTGAACGTTCATATCACGACGTTGCAGACGCTCGCGGAGGTACTGAAGCTGCAATTTTGCGATCGCGTGTATGTGCTCTCGGCTCAACGGGTGAAATACGATGACTTCATCGATCCGGTTGATGAACTCCGGTCGAAAATGCCGGCCGACGATTTCCATGACCGCATGTTTCATCCGACTGTAATGCTCCTCACCGGCCATTTCGCGGATGAGTTCCGAGCCCATGTTCGAGGTCATGATGATCACGGTATTTCGAAAGTTCACGGTTCGTCCGTGGCCGTCCGTCAACCGACCATCGTCGAGCACTTGTAGCAGGATGTTAAAGACTTCGGCGTGGGCCTTCTCAACTTCGTCGAGTAGAATCACCGAGTAGGGGCGCCGACGCACTGCTTCGGTCAGGTAACCGCCTTCCTCGTAACCGATATAGCCCGGTGGAGCGCCGATCAAACGCGCCACCGAGTGCTTTTCCATAAACTCGGACATATCGATCCGAATCATGGCCTCGTCGCTGTCAAACAGGAATTCGGCTAGCGCCTTGGACAGTTCGGTTTTGCCGACGCCGGTCGGACCCAGGAACAGAAACGAGCCGCTGGGGCGACGCGGATCCGCAATGCCAGCGCGCGAGCGCATGATCGCATCGGTCACGATGCGCACGGCCTCGTCCTGGCCAATGACGCGTCGATGCAGCGCATCTTCCATTTGCACCAGTTTGTCACGCTCGCTTTCGAGCATTTTCGAGACAGGTATACCGGTCCAGCGAGAGATCACCTCGGCAATCTCCTCCTCGGTCACTTTGTTGCGCATCAGGCGCGCTTTGGCGCTCGAGCGCTCGCTGTAAGAAGCCAGCTGTTTTTCCAACTCCGGGATACGCCCGTATTGCAGTTCCGACATACGGGTAAGATCGCCTGCCCGCCGGGCCGTTTCCAGCTCGGTTCGGGCACGATCGAGCGTCTCCTTGACCTGTTGCGCCTGTTGAAGCGCAGCCTTTTCCTCGTCCCAGATCTCCTTCAGGCCCGTGTATTTCGTCTCCAGCTCGGAAATCTCCTGGTCAAGCGTGGCCAGGCGCTTTTTCGAGGCTTCATCATTTTCCTGGTTCAGCGCCTCGCGTTCGATTTTGAGCTGGATCAGACGCCGATCGAGACGGTCCATCGCCTCTGGTTCCGAGTCGATCTCGACGCGGATGCGGCTTGCGGCCTCATCCATCAGGTCGATGGCCTTGTCCGGCAGGTTACGGTCAGTGATATAGCGTTCTGACAGAGAAGCGGCCACACAGATCGCTGGATCCGTGATCTCGACACCGTGATGCACCTCGTATTTCTCTTTCAGGCCGCGCAGTATCGCAATCGTGTCCTCGACGCTGGGTTCGTCAATCAATACCGTCTGAAAACGCCGCTCAAGCGCACCATCTTTCTCGATACTCTCGCGGTATTCGTTCAGCGTGGTGGCCCCGATGCAGTGCAGCTCGCCGCGTGCAAGCGCGGGTTTGAGCATATTACTGGCGTCGATCGCGCCCTCAGCCTTGCCGGCGCCGACCAGCGTATGCAGTTCGTCGATAAAAAGAATCACTTCCCCCTGGCGCTTGCCGAGGTCTTTGAGTACGCCCTTGAGTCTTTCCTCGAACTCGCCGCGGTATTTGGACCCGGCAACCATTGCGCCGAGATCGAGCGCGAGCAGGCGCTTGCCGCGCAGGCCGACAGGCACTTCCTTATTGACGATGCGTTGCGCCAAACCCTCGACCACAGCAGTCTTGCCAACACCGGGTTCGCCGATCAGCGCAGGATTGTTTTTGGTCCGACGCTGCAGCACCTGGATCATGCGCCGAATTTCATCATCACGACCGATGACTGGATCGAGCCTGCCGCTTTCGGCGCGCTCGGTCAGGTCAATCGTGTAACGTTCGAGTGCCCCACGCTGCTCCTCGTCTGCGGCGTCCTGAACCTTCTCGCCGCCACGAACCTGGTCGACAGTTTGCTCGATCAGCTGCTTACTGGCGCCAGCGTCGCGCAACAGGCGTCCCAGCTCGTCCTGGTCTTCAGTGGCAGCCAGAACGAACAAATCGCTGGAGATGTAGGCGTCGCCACGCTGCTGTGCCAGCTTGTCCGCCAGATTGAGCAAGCGCCCCAGGTGGTCAGAGATCAACACTTCGCCTGCGGTGCCTTCTACCCGGGGCAGCCGGTCGAGCGCTTTGCCGATCTCGGTGCTTAGCTGGTCGACATTGACACCGGCTTTCTGCAGCAAAGGGCGCACGGTCCCGTTCTCCTGATCCATGAATGCCTGCATCAGGTGCAGTGGCTCGACATACTGGTGGTCCCGGCCAACCGCAATACTCTGCGCGTCGGCCAGTGCCATCTGGAAGCGGGTTGTCAGCCTGTCCATTCTCATGCATTTATACATCCATCGCGATGGGCTTGTTGGATGGCCGTAATGTGGTGCACGAGTACTCTATCGCTTTTTTCCTCTATCCGACACGTCCTCAAATTCGGCATCGACCACATCCTCATCGGCGCTCGCTGCGCCAGTTTGATTGCCTGGGCCGGACTCCGCACCTGCGCTGGATTGGCCATAGACGCGCTGGGCCATTTTCGATGAGGCCTCGCTCAAGGCGTGGGACCTTTTTTCGATTTGTGTGATGTCATCGCCTTTGATGGCTGCTTCCAGCTCCCTGATCGCGGACTCGATGGCTTCCCGTTCACTGGTCTCGATCTTGTCACCCAGTTCCGTCATCGATTTGCGCGTGGCATGGATCATCGCATCCGCCTGATTACGCGCCTGAATCAGATCGTGGAATTTTTTATCCTCCTCGGCATGAGACTCGGCCTCCTTGACCATGCGCTCGACATCGCTGTCCGACAGGCCACTGGATGCCTTGATCACGATCTTGTTCTCCTTGCCGGTGGCCTTGTCTTTTGCCGATACGTGGAGGATACCGTTGGCGTCGATATCGAAAGTCACATCGATTTGTGGCGTGCCGCGCGGCGCCAGTGGTATGCCCTCGAGGTTGAATTGCCCGAGTGATTTGTTGTCGCTCGCGCGCTCGCGCTCACCCTGCAGTACGTGGACGGTTACAGCGGTCTGGTTGTCATCCGCAGTGGAAAAAACCTGGGAAGCGCGCGTTGGGATTGTGGTGTTTTTCTCGATCAGCTTGGTCATGACACCACCGAGCGTCTCGATACCCAGCGATAAAGGCGTCACATCCAGCAACAGCACGTCTTTCATTTCCCCGCTGAGCACGCCGGCCTGGATCGCGGCACCGATCGCTACTGCTTCATCCGGATTGACATCCCTGCGAGGCTCTCTACCGAAGAAGTCCTTGACTCTTTTTTGAACCAATGGCATCCGCGTCTGGCCACCTACCAGTATGACTTCATCGATATCGGAAACCGACAGGGCGGCATCCTTTAACGCGACTTTGCACGGTTCGATGGTGCGCTCGACCAGATCCTCGACCAATGCCTCGAGCTTCGCCCGCGTCAGTTTGATGTTCAAATGCTTGGGGCCCGCCTGGTCTGCTGTGATGTAGGGCAGATTCACATCCGTTTGTTGGGTGGACGAAAGCTCGATCTTGGCCTTCTCGGCTGCTTCCTTAAGTCGCTGCATGGCCAGCGGATCACCGCGCAGGTCGATACCCTGGTCTTTCCTGAATTCCTCGACGAGAAAGTCGATCAGACGTTTGTCGAGATCTTCGCCGCCCAGAAAGGTGTCTCCATTGGTCGAATGGACCTCGAATTGGTGTTCGCCATCGACTTCGGCGATCTCGATGATCGAGATATCGAAGGTCCCACCGCCCAGATCGTACACGGCCAGTTTCTGTTCTCCGCGTTTTTTGTCCATGCCATAGGCCAGGGCCGAGGCCGTCGGCTCATTGATAATACGTTTGACCTCGAGACCGGCGATACGGCCGGCATCCTTGGTCGCCTGGCGTTGGGAATCATTGAAATAGGCAGGCACCGTGATGACCGCTTCGGTGACTTTTTCATCGAGGTAGTCCTCGGCGGTCTGCTTCATCTTTTGCAACACTTTCGCCGAAATTTCCGGTGGTGCCATCTTCTTGCCATTGGCCTCCACCCAGGCGTCACCGTTATCGGCGCTAACGATCTTGTAGGGCACCATGTCGATATCCTTTTGTACCACTGCGTCGCTATAACGTCTTCCTATCAGGCGCTTGATCGCGAACAGGGTATTCTCGGGATTGGTGATGGCCTGACGCTTGGCGGTCTGACCCACCAGAATTTCGCCATCCGCGCTAAAGGCGACGATTGAGGGGGTGGTGCGACCGCCTTCGCTATTCTCAATGACGCGGGGTTTGTCGCCCTCAATGACCGCCACACACGAATTGGTGGTGCCAAGGTCGATGCCAATTACCTTTCCCATAATGTTTACCTCTTGTTGTGCCCGGATTATTGATCGTGCCGTTATGGATCCTGCTGTCGCGACAATCAGGCGCCTAAAAACGCATTTTGATGCTTCGACGATTGCTTTTTCAAGTCCCGATTCGCATGTGGTCTAGCCCTTGAAAAAAACCCCCGCATCCATATGTTTAACCGAACAAGCCATAGCGCAACTACGACAGAGGAGGCTCTGCAATGTTTGGTAATTTGGGCAATTTTGACACTGGCGTGCTTGATGAATTCAGGCGCATGCAGCGGGATCTCGACCAGCTGTTTGGGGCAACGCCCTTCCCGAGCAGTATACGTGCGGCAGCCCGCGGCACTTATCCGCCGATTAATATCGGCACGAATCCGGATCAGGTCGATGTCTACCTGTTCGCAGCTGGCGTTAATCCGGAACGACTGGATATATCGATACAGCAAAATCTGTTGACGATCGCAGGAGAGCGAAAGTTGATCACCGAGGAGGGTGCCAATTATTACCGCAAGGAACGCTACGATGGCGAATTTCGCCGCGTCGTGACGCTGCCCGATGATGTCGATCCCGACAAGGTCGAAGCCACTTACAGCGACGGTATCCTGCATGTAAGGATTCAGCGGCGCGAGTCAGCCAAACCACGACAGATAGAAATCAAGTAACCAGCAGGAGGATCGATAGTATGAATGAAACAAAAGACGTCGCCACCCCTGAGAAAAAAGCAGTGGCGGAAGCGAAAGATCAGGATCGCGCAATTCGCCCAGCGGTGGATATTTTCGAAGATGACACTGGGCTGACGCTGCATGCCGATATGCCAGGTGTCTCCAAAGACCGGCTTAACCTTCAGATAGACAATGACAGCCTGTCGATCGATGGAGAAATCGATGTCCCCACACCGGCGGGTATGGAGGCTGTGTACGTGGATGTGCGTTATAGCCGGTACCAACGAAGTTTTTCTCTGAGCCGGGAACTGGACACCGACAACATCGAGGCCGTCCTGCATGATGGCCTGCTGATCCTGAGAATCCCGAAGCGGGCGGAGCACAAACCCCGTAAAATCGAGATTCGTACAGCGTGACCTGAGAGTAGGGCTCGGTGACACCGGTATTGCCTGTGTCACCAGTCCGCTATCCAACCGGTCGCTGGTAGAGAGCATTCGATGTCGGGTATTGCACCAAGGTTTGGATCTTAGGGGCAAACCGGCAAACGCCTTCGGCAAATATTGTCTGCGTGCGCCCCGAGGCTGTCAGTCTCATAGGTGAGGCAGCCAACCAGGTGACGGCGATTGCTCGCAGACGCATAGTCTTTAGCCCGCACATTGAAGCGCCAGCGGGTTAGTCAAGACGCCTGTTGAATGCTACGAGTAATGACTCCAGTACCGGCAGTTCGCGTTTCAGTTGGTCTACGTTGACCGCCTTGGCCTTCATGTTCAGAGCATAGACCCTGCCGCCGCTGCTAACGACAACAGCGACCGGTTCGACCGCACCGAACAGGTGTGCGCCCGAAGACGAACACCCATGCTCTAAAGTCACAGATTCAACGACCAGCAGCAGGCGCTCGGCATCTTTGTACATTTCGGTTGCACGCAAACGGCTCATCCCAGTCTCATCTGGTGTTGCGCATGCGTTTAATGCCTTGCCAGAGCGTCGGCGAGAGCAGCAAGCCGATGATCAGGTAGATCAGTTGTAATGGTACGATGCGAATGCTTCCACTGCTGTCCAGTTCAAAAACAGCTTCGACGAATTCCGGTTTGACTTCGATGGATGCCTCGGGCACGGTCGCAAGCACACCCGATGCTGGTCCCACCATGGCCCACAACATTCCGGTCTCTGCCGGGTCGCCCAGTCCAATGCGAACGCTCAGCTTCAGATCATGCTTGTGTACCGCACGCCAACAATCGCGAAGGAACTTGTAGAGTCGACGGCGAAACGATGATTGACGAATGGCAGCCAGCGGGCTGGATTTTCTGTCGGTTGACGGCTTTTTCTGCTTGCTTTGTTCGCCTGCGCCTTTTTCTGAAGCGCGTCTGCCCGCCATCGAGACGGGCAATCCAACGCGCACCAGGCCGAACAGCCATTTCAGTTTGAGGTCCCCTTTGAAGCCTCGTCGCCAGGCGACCTGAAAGCTCAGTGAAACCGGAATCGCCAGCAATACGATCAGTGCAATCAGGGTGCATGCGATGCCCATCAGCACAGGACTGCAGACCGCTCAGTCAGCGGCTTTACTCCTTGGACCCGTTGCTGACTTGCCAATGGTTTCGGCGACTTTTTCTAGCATTGAGGCCGTGCCGGACTTTATCGGTTCGACTCGGACACCATCTTCATTGATGATGATCAGTGCCACTGGCTTCACACCGCCGCCGCCGCCGGTGCCACCGCCGCGGCCGCTGCCTTTGTCTGGCTCATTGCCCTGACCCGCACCAACGCCAAAGCCGAAACCGACGCTGACCAGTGGGATCAGTGTAGTGCCTTCGATCGTGATCGGTTCGCCGACAACGGTTTTGGTGTTGAGCATGCGCTCGATCTCGGCAACCGCCTTATCGAACAGATTTTCAATATTTTCCATTGCGATCTCCAGGAAGAGATTTCTAATTTTGCCTCGGTCCGTACGGTCAACCATACGCCATCGTCATCAAGCTCACAAGATCAACGTTGGCTGTGAGCGATCGTCCAACGTCCGAGCTTTGTCAGAAAGGCCAGTACCTCGTCAGTACGCGACGCCGCCTGGTGACAAACGCGAGTTAGGAATGCGTAACCGGGAAACTGTGACTTGCGTGTACAAGATTCCATCGGCGACATCGATCCTATGGACATTTGGCCAAATCACTGATCCAGCTTCGGATGACCGCGGTGGCCTCGCTGTCCACAATCGACGATGCCAGCGGTGGCATTCGGTGCTGATCGGGGTGTTCCATACGCAATAAAAGAATGGATTGGTCCGGCTCGCCCGGGGCGATAATCACCGGATTCATCAGTCCAAGCGTATCCCCGAGCGGTGCCTGGTTACAGATTCCTGTATGTTCCAATGGTGTTGCGATGCGCAGATCGATGTTGCCGCCGCCAGGCCCGCCGGGCTGATGACAGTTCGCGCAATTCACGTGCAAATAACTGCGCGCCCGGCGTTCCGCGGAGTAGGCCGTGTCGTCGATCGCATAGAGTGCTGTTGATTTTTCGTCGTCAGTCAGAGGCCGGGTCAGCATGTTGATGCTCTCCAGCGTGATCAGTTGGTTGGCCTCGATACCGGTAGCCTCGTAGGTGAAAGCACGGTTGAGCTGACCAACCTCGGGCCCGAGTGTGAAACCAGCGACTGCAGTGTGGCAGGCATCGCATTCTGCGCGACTCGGGTAATGCCAGATCTGGCCATCGATCGCCGTATCCTTGGCTGTGGTCAGCAATGTCGCTTCGGTTTCGGCCAGGTCCCACTCGTAACTATAGCCCTTCCAGCCATGTGGCGGCTGATGATGCAGCAACAGACGCGTTTCGATCAGGCGGTCGCCAAGATAGAAATGCTTGCCGACAACACTGCCTACTGGAAGATCCAAATGGCCCTGGTCGTCGATATCGATCGTGGTGCCATCCGGAATGGCCATGAAGCGGCTTTTTTCTGCGCCGTCGGACCAGAGTCTGGTGTTTACGTCATAGGGGATAACGTGACTGGAGAATCTCGAGGTGTCAGCATCTTCGAAACAGCCCCATTCGGAAAGCAGCGCAGGTATTCGTCCGGTCTGGCTGCCACCGTCGCCGCTGATCTTCAGGATACTGCCGCCCAGATCAACCACGTAGAGTTCGCCGTTGTGGTCTTCGGCGAACGAGGCTATGTTCAAACTGGTATCGAGCAGTTCCTCTGAGGCGTATGCGTCCGCCCCGGTTTGCGCCAGTGCCCAGATTCTGCCGGTTGCGAAATCCGCGTAAAGGTAACGGCCTTGCAGGAATGCGATTGCGTCGCCACGGTAAACATAGCCACCGGTGACCGCAAAACCCTGGCTGTGATCATACTCGGCGACCGGCATTATCAGTCCAGTCTGGTCACAGTTGACCGTGTTATAGCAGTGCCTACCTTCCATGGTATTCCAGCCGTAATTTCCGCCTGTGGTGATGATATCGATCTCTTCGTAGGCGTCCTGGCCGACATCACCCAGCCAGAGGTCGCCGGTATTTCGGTCGAAGCTCCAACGCCACGGGTTGCGGAGGCCGTACGCATAGATCTCGGGACGACCGCCACTGCTGGCGAACGGGTTGTCGGCCGGGATCGTATAGCCTGCGGATGAGCCATCCCCGACATCGATACGCAACATCGAACCCAGTAGCGTTGAAGTATTCTGGCCGTTTCCGTCGGGGTCGCCAGCGGCGCCGCCATCACCGAGTCCGACGTAGAGCAAGCCGTCCGGTCCGAATGCGATCTGGCCGCCGTTGTGGTTACTGTAGGGTTGGTCAACGCTCAGAACGACCTGCTCAGATGCCGGATCCAGGGCCCGGCCGGTTGCGTCGAGCTTGAAGCGGGAAATCCGCGATTGCAGTCCGGCCTGATTGCTCGTGTAGGAGAGAAAAACGTAGCCATTGTTTGCATAATCGGGATGAAAAGCCATTCCCAACAGGCCCATCTCACCGCCGTATTCGAGCCTGCCATCAGCGATATCGATGAAGGTATCGACGATGCTGGTTCCAAAAGCGTTTTCGAACCTGAGCACCTGTCCTGTCTGTTGCACGACATACCAGTGACCGCTGTCGCCGGGTGCCATCAGCAGTGCAATCGGCGCGGTCAGCGTCGGCAGGTTCGGGAATGGATCTTCCAGTCGAATGCGCGTCGCGACAGGCGGTGTCGCCGGGGCAATGCATGCTGTTGAGTTAATCGGTCTGGCGATCAAGCCGGTTGGACCTGCAGCCTTCAGGTTGACCGTGACGTTCACGCTTTCCGAGGCGTCAAGACCACCTGTGCTCACATTTAGCGCGAGCGTATAACTGCCAATAGCTGAGAAGCGCGCCGAGGTGTCCTCGGCTTCCGGGTTGCTGAAAGTGACGGTGCCGGGCCCCGAGAGTTGCGTCCAGCGGTAACGGATTGGACCTTCCACCGGCAGGCGATTCCTAGTCACTGTCGCGTCGAGCTCAACCGCCTCAGCCAGTACAATGGTCTGTGCTGGACCAATATCGACCACAAGATTTGCACTGCCGTCGCCGCTGCTGCCGCTACACGCGCTTAGCAGGTTCAGCAGGCCGGCGATGATCAGGCTATGGGTCGGGCGAGTCAATGCATAGTCATCCAAATGGCGGCGCAGTTCTCTGATATTTCTATCATTTGTTTGGCTATTTGCGGCAGTCATCGGACGTGCGGTTTGGCTTGTTGGTGGAAACGCGCCTCAGCGTTTTGGAATGTAGATATCCGTACAGGTTCCTTCGGCGACCTCGGCGGCGAAATTGAGCGTCTCCGAAAGCGTTGGGTGTGGATGTATGGTCAGCGCGATGTCCCCGATGTCGGCACCCATCTCCAGGGCCAGTACCGCCTCGGCGATCAGTTCTCCGGCGTTGCTGCCGACGATGCCGGCGCCAAGGATTCGATGTGTGTCTTTTTCGAACAGTACTTTGGTCAAGCCTTCGTTGCGCCCGTTACTGAGCGAACGACCACTGGCGGCCCAGGGAAAGGCGCCTTTCTGATACTCAATACCCTCGGCCTTGGCCTGTTCCTCGGTCATACCCATCCACGCGACCTCCGGATCGGTATAGGCCACTGACGGTATCGTCCTGGCGTCGAAATAGGATTTCATGCCAGCAATTACTTCGGCTGCGGTCTTGCCCTCATGGGTGGCTTTATGGGCTAGCATCGGTTGGCCGACGATATCGCCGATCGCGTAGATATGATCGACATTGGTGCGTTGTTGGTTGTCGACCGGGATAAACCCGCGTTCATCGACGATCACGCCTGCGTTCTCGGCGCCGATGTCCTTGCCATTGGGGCTTCGGCCCACGGCGAGCAACACGCGATCGAAAGTGTCGTTATCGGGCGCGGCTTTGCCTTCGAAGCTGACCTTCAGACCACTCTTCAAGGCCTTCATTTCCGTGACTTTCGTGTTGAGCCAGAGATTCTCGCAGAACTGCTTGATACGCTTCTCCAGCGGGCGCACCAGATCGCGGTCACAACCCGGGATCAGACCCGGGGTCAGTTCGACGATCGAGACCTTCGAACCCAGCGCATCGTAAACCGTGGCCATTTCCAGGCCGATGATGCCACCGCCGATCACCAGCAGCCGCTCGGGTATATCGGCCAGCTCGAGAGCGCCGGTCGAATCCATCAGACGATCATCATCGTAGGGGAATCCCGGTATCCGCAGGACTCTGGAGCCGGCCGCGATGATCGCATTGTCAAACGAAATGCTCTGGACGCCCTCGTCGTTGCTGACGTCAATCGTGGTCGGGGACGTGAATCGGCCCGTACCCGTCACGATCTGCACCTTGCGTTTTGCTGCGAGGCCGGCGAGGCCGCCGGTGAGTTGGCCAATAACCTTGTTCTTGAATGCAGCAAGTTTCTTCAGTTCGATTTTCGGTTTGCCGAATGCGATACCGTGCGCGGCCATCGCTTGCGCTTCGTTTATGATCTGGGCAGTATGCAACAAGGCTTTCGACGGGATACAGCCAACGTTCAGACAGACGCCACCAATATTGTCGTACCTCTCGATCAGGATGACTTGTTTACCAAGATCTGCGGCACGGAAGGCCGCCGTGTAGCCGCCTGGCCCGGAACCCAGCACGAGCACTTCGGCGTGCATGTCGCTGCCGCCTGCGGGTGCCGCTTTGGCCTCTGGCGCGGCAGCGGGTTGTGCAGGCTGGGCGCTGATCTCTGTGGCCTGTTCCAAGCTCTCGTTCGTGGCGGCAGTCGCTGCGTCCTGTGTATCGGCAAGGATCTCCATGGTCAGGATCACATCGCCTTGTGAAACCCTGTCGTTCACCTTGACCAGGACCTCATTGACGATGCCGGCCTGAGGCGAGGGTATTTCGATCGTGGCTTTGTCAGACTCGAGCGTGATCAGTGGATCTTCAGCGGCAATATGATCGCCTGCGGTGACCATGACTTCGATGATGTCGACATCGGTGAAATCACCGATATCCGGCACTTCAACGTTGACTATCTTGCTCATAAGAGATTTCCAATCGATGTAGGTGCGGTTTCAGCCGCGAAATCGACGCCACCAAATTCGCGGCTGAAGCCGCTCCTACGCAAAATCACAGCAGTAGCCGGCGTGTATCTGACAGCAACTTGCTCAGAAAGGAGGTGAAACGAGCGCCATCGGCACCGTCGATGACACGGTGATCATATGACAGTGATAACGGCAAAATCAGGCGCGGCTCAAATTCACCATCTTCCTGGTAAACCGGTCTCATTTGCGCACGCGAGACCCCCAGTATCGCAACCTCAGGCGCGTTGACGATCGGTGTGAACGCCGTACCACCGATGCCACCAAGGCTGGAGATGCTGATGCAGCCGCCGGATAGATCAGCTGGTGAGAGCTTCTTTGCGCGTGCCCTGGCGCTGACTGCGATCAGTTCGTTGGCGACCTCGATCAACGACTTGCGATCACAGTCGCGGATGACAGGCACGACCAGGCCATCGGGTGTGTCGACAGCGACGCCGATGTGAAAGTATTTTTTCAGCACAAGATTTTCACCGCCTGGATCCAGCGACGAGTTGAAGCGGGGGTATTCCTTCAGTGCAGAAACCAGGGCCTTCATCAGAAAAGCGAGCACGGTCACGCGCACGCCTTCATCTTTGTGCTCTTTGTTGAGTTGTCGGCGAAAGGCTTCCAGCTCAGTGATGTCAGCCTCGTCAAATTGGGTCACATGGGGCACCGTGACCCAGTTGCGGTGCAGGAACTGGCCGGTCAGTTTGTTGATCTTGGTCAACGGCTGGGTTTCGATATCGCCGAACTCGCTGAAATCGATCTCTGGCATCGGCGCGACACCGAGCCCGCCACCGGCTGTAGCTGATGTCATGACCCGTTTGACGAACGCGGTGACGTCTTGCTTGGATATCCGGCCTTTCTTGCCGGTGCCGGTGATCTGTCCAAGGTCGGCACCGAGTTCTCTGGCGAATTTGCGCACAGACGGGCTGGCATGGGCCTTGCGGAAGCCAGCCTCATCGATCGGCGACGGTGTGACTGGCGGTGGTCTTTGATCGGCGGCTGGCGTTCTGCTCGGTGTCGGAGTTGGCGTCGGGGGCTGTTCGGGTTCGGTCGCGCCAGGTGTTTCTTTCGGCGGCTCGGCGGTCTCTGCCTCTTGATGAGCGACTGCCGCCGATTCAGCCGCGGCAACTTCCATCGTCGCCAATAGATCGCCTTTCGATACCTGATCGCCAATCTTGATCTTCACTTCACGGATGGTGCCCGCCAGCGGCGATGGGATCTCCATCGCGGCCTTGTCAGACTCGAGTGATACCAGCGGGTCTTCGACGTTGATGGTGTCGCCCGGGGATACCATGATCTCGATGACCTCCACACCCTCGAAGTCGCCGATGTCAGGGACAACAATGTTTTTTTCCTCTGCCATTTTCTGATTCCCGTCAAGCCTTCAGCGGGTTGGGTTTCTTGATGCTGATGCGGTATTTCTTGATCGCATCCTTGACCGTCGTCACATCGATTGTGCCTTCATCAGCCAGCGATTTCAGCGCGGCCAGCGTGATGTAGTTGCTGTTGACTTCGAAGTGCTTGCGCAATTGCCTACGCGTGTCCGAGCGCCCGTAACCGTCGGTACCAAGAACACTGTATCGGCCGGGCACGTACTTGCGTATCTGCTCGGCGACGTTGCGCACGTAGTCGGATGATGAGATCACCGGGCCTTCGCATTCCTGCATTTGCTGCCCCAAGTAGCTGATCCGAGGTTTCTTTGCCGGGTTCAGCAGGTTCCAGCGCTCGCAATCTCGGGCATCACGCGCCAGCTCGTTGTAGCTGGTCACGCTCCAGACGTCGGCGCTGACACCCCAATCCGCCTTGAGTTGCGCGGCCGCAGCGATGACCTCGCGCAGTATCGTACCGCTGCCGAACAGCTGCACCTTGTGTTCACCTTTTTCCGCGCTATCCTGGCTATAGCGGTAGATGCCTTTGATAATGCCTTTTTCAGCATCTTTTGGCATTGCTGGCTGCCGGTAGTTTTCGTTCATCGCGGTGATGTAGTAGTAGACGTTTTCCTGGTTCTGCATCATACGGCGCATACCGTCATGAATGATGACCGCCATTTCGTAGGCGAAGCAGGGATCGTACGCGACGCAGTTCGGGATAGTCGACGCGACCAGCAAGCTGTGGCCGTCCTGGTGCTGCAGTCCCTCTCCTGCCAGCGTCGTGCGTCCGGCTGTGCCGCCAATCAGGAAGCCGCGTGCCTGCATATCACCCGCAGCCCAGGCCAGATCACCGACACGCTGGAAGCCGAACATCGAATAGTAGATGTAAAACGGAATCATGTTCACGCCGTGTGAGCTGTAAGCAGTTGCGGCCGCGATCCATGAAGACATTGCACCAGCTTCATTGATGCCTTCCTCAAGAATCTGGCCACTCTTGTCCTCCTTATAGAACATGACTTGTTCTTTGTCCTGAGGCTCGTACAGCTGGCCGACCGACGAATAGATGCCAAGCTGACGGAACATGCCTTCCATACCGAATGTGCGCGCTTCATCTGGCACGATGGGTACAACGTATTTGCCGATCTTTTTGTCACGCGCCAGTGCGGTCAGCATGCGCACAAAGGCCATTGTCGTTGACATCTCGCGCTCGCCGGAGCCGTCCAGCATGTTCTGGAAGATCTCACAGCCAGGTATCTCGAGCGGTGTCGCGAGGTGAGCGCGCGACGGCAAGCTGCCACCGAGTGCCTTGCGGCGCTCTTTAAGGTAACGGATTTCTTCGCTGTCCTCGCTTGGGCGATAGTATTCCGCATTCTCGACCTGCTCATCGCTCAGCGGGATGTTGAAACGTTGGCGGAACTGTTTCAGTGCCTCGACATTCATCTTCTTTTGCGAATGCGTGATGTTCTGACCTTCGCCGGCTTCACCCATGCCGTAACCTTTGACCGTTTTGGTCAGGATCACGGTCGGCTGGCCGGTATGCTTCATCGCTGCTGCATAGGCGGCGTAGACCTTGTGTGGATCATGGCCACCGCGGTTGAGCCGCCAGATATCCTCGTCGGACATCGTCGCGACCATGGCTTTGAGTTCGGGGTACTTGCCAAAGAAATGTTCGCGCACAAAGGCGCCGTCTTTCGACTTGTAGTTCTGGTAATCGCCGTCGACCGCTTCGTCCATGCGTTTGCGCAGCAGTCCGTCCTTGTCTCTGGCGAGCAACGGGTCCCAGTAGCCGCCCCAAATGACTTTGATCACGTTCCAGCCGGCCCCGCGGAACACCGATTCCAGTTCCTGGATAATCTTGCCATTGCCTCGGACTGGGCCGTCCAGGCGTTGAAGGTTGCAATTGATGACAAAAACCAGGTTGTCGAGTTTCTCACGGCCACCCAGCGAAATTGAGCCCAGCGATTCCGGCTCATCCATCTCACCGTCACCACAGAAGGCCCACACTTTTCGGTTCGTCGTGTTCGCGATACCGCGGTCCTGCAGATATTTCATGAATCGGGCCTGGTAGATCGCCATGATCGGCCCCAGCCCCATCGAGACTGTCGGAAACTGCCAGAAATCCGGCATCAGCCAGGGATGTGGATAGGAGGATAGGCCGTTTCCACTGACCTCCTGCCGAAATTTGTCGAGCTGTTTCTCATCCAGGCGACCCTCAAGATAGGCACGCGCGTATATACCGGGTGCTGAATGCCCCTGCAGGAAGATCAGGTCACCGCCATGTTCATGGCTCTGGGCGCGGAAGAAATGATTCAATCCGACGTCGTATAGCGTGGCCGCCGAGGCGAAGCTGGCGATATGGCCCCCTAG
>JARFQK010000025.1 GCA_029287815.1 Gammaproteobacteria bacterium | reverse complement strand
CATTAACGCTACGTAAGTTGGTCAGTGAAACATCTAACCAATCATTATTGTTAGTTGAATCATAGGTAATCAAGCCGTCATTAGGTGTTAGTAGATCACGTTCTATTAATACCGCCTCCACACTGAAAGGAATTCCGGTAGATAATATGCATATTGCCGCGAGAATAGATTTAAAAGCCATTTTTCCCTTCCTCTTTTCAGTTCACTTAATCGTCATTGCGACGAAAGGCCGCAGACCTCATGCAATATTTATGCAGATTGCGATAAGTCAGCTTGTTTCAATCAGTTAGAAATATTCTTGATTTGAATCAATCTTGAATGTGTAAGGCTGGCTTAACAGATTTCAGGATTCTTTACAGAGAGGCATCCCGAACTTGCCTGCCCAGGTGCAGGAGCCAGACAAGTCGGTCGGCACCTGACAATCCTTAGTCGGCATTAGTGAATCTTACTTGCAGGCGGCAGGACAATTCTCACCACCGCCAAATCCGGAATAGCAAGGTCCACCATATCCTGAATAGCAAGGGCCACCATATCCATCATATGCGGCACCACCATAATCCTTGTTAGCGGGGCCTCCGTATCCATCATATTTTAGACCGCCATATCCTTTATATTCTGGCCCACCGTAGCCATCGTATTTAGGGCCACCAAATCCTTTATACTTCGGACCACCATATCCATCATATGCCGCACCACCATACCCTTTATACTCTGGCCCACCGTAGCCATCGTAACAAGGACCGCCGTATCCAGCATAGCCTTTGCATTCCGCATAGGCAGAATTAAAGCAGCAAGCAGCCAAAACGAATATTATTAATCTCATTTGAAAAACCACATTGGCAAGAAATCACATGCAGAATGAATGCTATACTAATCTTTGTCAATATCGCATATGGTTCGAGAGGGGCATTTTGGTCACAGCTATTGTTGGCATTCATTAGACGACCGCTAGGCGCCGTGAAGGAGGCGGTCGAGCCGAGACAAAATGTCCCGATATTGCGAGGCTCTTAATTTTCGAGGTCGGCCACTTTCGGACCTTGCAATCTGGAAATGCTGGCTTATCAGGGTGTGACGAGCTATCGCAGGGGGCAGGAATGGGGGCAACCGGAACAAGTGGACTATAAAATATTTAAATAAAACAACAGCATAAATGCGCTTTTCGGTAGACCTCCGCTCCACCAAGCAAAACGCTAACTGACTCAATACCCGCCGCGCGCCGGAGCACGCGTGTTCATTCATAGCACAGTACTCGTGTTAGAGTTGGACACCTATGCGAACACGCACCGATATTGACAGCTGTCCTTTCATGTCCCGTCGTATACCGCGCAAGCCTGCTGTCGTTGCCTGGCTGATACCGCTGATCGGCGCTGTCTTTCTGGTCTTGGCCTGCAGCCCACAGGAGAGACGCCACCCTGATGATGTTCTGATTGTCGGCCAGACTGCGGAGCCGAAGTCGCTCGATCCCCATGTTGCGACTTCGCTCAATGACTTTCGCATCCTGGTCAACATCTATGAAGGGCTAGTGCGGTTTCGCGAGGGCACGCTTGAACCGGAGCCGGCGCTGGCGAGCCGTTGGGAAATCAGCAACGATGGACGGCATTACACCTTCCATCTGCGCGAAAACGTGTTCTTCCACGACGGCACGTCGTTTGATGCCGCAGCAGTGAAGTTCAACTTCGAGCGCATGCGCGATCAGGATCATCCTTTTCATCATACCGGACCGTTTCCACTGGCTTTCTTCTTCGACAAGATCGAGGCCATCGAGGTTAGCGACCGTCATACCATCAGCTTTCATCTGGCCGAGCCGTTCGCGCCGCTATTGTCCAACCTGGCTTATCCCACCGGCTTCATCGTCTCACCCGCCGCGGTGCGGCGTCATGACCTGGACTACGGCAGACAGCCTGCGGGCACCGGCCCCTTCCGTTTCGTCCGATGGGAACCCCGCCGTCGGGTTGTGCTGGAGCGCAATCCCGACTATTGGGGGAAGCCTGCCCTGTCGCGGATGCTCGTGTTTCGTCCCCTCACGGACGCAATGACTCGAGTCGCCGAGCTGATGGCAGGTGATGTCGATATCGTCACCGAGTTATCGCCCGACAACGTCGCCCTGCTGCGCGAGCGTGACGACTTCGACGTTCACGAACAGACGGGCCCCCACCTGTGGTTCGTGATTCTCAATACCCGCGAGGGCCCGTTTCGTGACAGACGCGTGCGCCAGGCCGTCAACTACGCGATCGACAAGCGAGCGTTGGTCGACCACGTCCTGCAGGCGACTGCTACCGTTGCAGCGGGTCCGATCCCGGATGCCTTCGGCTGGGCTTCGAGCCAGGACGTTACGCCGTATCCCCATGACCCAGCGCGCGCCAGGTCTTTGCTGCGGCAGGCCGGTTACGGCAGCGGCATGACCGTGCGGCTACTGGCACCAACATCCGGCTCCGGCATGCTCGCGCCGATCCAGATGGCCACCGCGATTCAGGGTAATCTCGCAGAGGTAGGCATTCAGGTACAGATCGAAACCTACGAGTGGAACAGCTTCCTGGCGAGGGTGAACCGGGGTCTGGCCGGCCCGGGTGATATGGCAGAGATGGCCTGGATGACCAACGATCCTGACACGCTGCCGTACCTCGCGCTGCGCAGTGATGCGATGCCCGACCAGGGTGGCTTCAATGCCGGCTATTATCAGAATGCCGATGTTGACGCCCTGATCGAGCAAGCGCGGGTTGCCACCAACCGCGCCGAACGGGCGCGCCTGTACCGAGAACTCCAGCGCCTCGTGCATGTCGACGCACCCTGGATATTTGTCGCGAGTTGGCGCCAGAACGCGGTGACGGCGTCCAGACTCGAAGGCTTCACACTGCAGCCGTCCTTTTTTCTGATGTTGCAGAATGCCTACAAGGCTGAGGCATGACGCGGTACATTCTTCGCCGCCTGATCCAGTTGATCCCGGTGTTGTTCGGGATTTCACTGGTGGTGTTCCTGATTATGGCGCTGCTTCCGGGGGACCCGGCGCTGGCGATTCTGGGGCCCTATGCTACACCCGAAGCGCTCGCGTCATTGCGCGCAGAGCTGGGTCTGGAGCAGCCGCTGTGGAAGCGTTTTGTCATATGGCTCGGCAACGTATTGCAGGGCGACCTGGGGCGCTCGATTACGTTGCAAAGACCGGTTGTCGATGAGATTGCCGAACGCATTGGGCCAACTCTACTGCTGGCCGCCACGGCATTGACGCTCGCGACGGTCCTGGGTCTCGCGGCAGGTGCGATCGCCGCGGCGCATCGACGGGGCTGGCAGGATCGGGTGCTGACCCTCGTGGTGTTGCTCGGTATTTCAATGCCCCAGTTCTGGCTCGCTTTGCTGCTGATTCTGGGTTTTGCGGTATGGCTCGGATGGCTGCCGGTCAGTGGCATGTTCTCGGCCTATGGCGGCGGCGATTTCGCTGATCTGTTGCGACACCTGGTGCTGCCGGCTAGCAGTCTTGCGGTGGTGGTCACGGGTGTCATAGCACGTTTAAGCCGTACCGCGATGCTCGAAGAGCTGTCTCAGGACTATGTCCGGATGGCGCGAGCCCGGGGATTGACCGAGCGCAAAGTTGTCTACAAACACGCGTTTGTCAACATGCTGGCCAAGATGGTCCCGGTGATTGGTTTGCAGGCCGGTTTTCTGTTGGGCGGCGCGGTCTATATCGAGTCCGTGTTTCAATGGCCCGGTATCGGGCGCATGCTGGTCGACGCCATCGCGAGCCGTGACCTGATGCTGGTCCAGGGTGGCGTGCTGGTGATGGCCTCGTCTTACGTGCTCGTTAACCTGGTTGCTGATGTGGTCCAGCATCGGCTCGACCCGAGGATCGGTCTGGAATGACGTCGGCTTCTTTCGCCAGACGCTGGCCCGCGGAGGGCTGGCGCCGGTTTTGCTCAAATCGTCTGGCGTGTTCCGGTTTGTTGCTCGTCTGCGTTCTTGTTGTGCTGGCAATTGCGGCTCCGTGGTTGCCACTCGAAGATGCCTACGCAACCCAGCTGGACCAGCGTATGCTGCCGTTTGGAAGTGAGAGTCACATTCTCGGTACCGACCAGCTTGGTCGGGATTTGCTCGCGCGGCTCGTCTGGGGTACCCGTACCAGCCTCGCTGTAGGTTTTTTTGCGGTGTTGATCGCTGCGGTGCTGGGCAGCCTGATCGGACTTGTCGCCGGCTATTTGCGCGGCTGGCTGGATGCGCTGTTGATGCGCAGCATCGATGTGCTGCTTGCCTTTCCCTATCTGCTGCTGGCGCTCGCAATCGTCGCAGCCTTGGGACCCGGGCTGCGCAACGCGATGCTCGCGATCGCAGTGGTCAATATCCCTTTCTTCGCACGCACCGTTCGCGGCACCGTGCTCGAGCTTGCCGAACGCGAGTTCGTCGCGGCGGCGCGGCTCAGCGGCGCGAGCCACGCATGTGTCCTGTTTCGCGAGCTGCTACCAAACATCTTGCCGGTTGTGATCATTGTGATTTCCACCAATCTCGGATGGATGATTCTGGAGACCGCGGGCCTGAGTTTTCTGGGTTTGGGCGCGCAGCCACCGACAGCCGATCTGGGCAGCATGCTCGGGACCGGTCGGGAGTTTCTGACGACCGCGCCGCGGGTGGCCATTCTCCCGGGCCTTGTGATTCTATTGCTGGTGGCTGGCATCAATCTTATCGGGGACGGGTTGCGCGATGTGCTCGATCCGCGTTTGAGGGGGGAGGGCAGCTCGAAACCGGCGCCGCCGGTCAGTCATCGGACTGCGATTGCAGCGCCGACTGATGCGCTGTTGTACGTCGAGAGATTGTCGACGCACTTCGTCCAGGGTGAGCGTACGCTCCATGCGCTGGACGACGTGACTCTCACGCTGAAACCCGGCGAGCGCCTCGCTGTGGTCGGCGAGTCCGGCTCTGGAAAGACGGTCCTGGCGTTGTCATTGCTCGGTCTAGTACCGTCACCGGGGCGCATCGTTGATGGGCATATCCTGTACCGAGGTGAGGACCTTGCGCAGTTATCTGAGGAACGACGTCGGCAGCTGCGTGGTGACCGTATCGCCTACGTGCCCCAGGATCCGATGACCGCCCTGAATCCGCTGCTGAGCGTGGGCACGCAGCTCGTGGAAGCCTTGTGCACACACCGCGGCCTCACGCGCAGCGAAGGGCGCCAGCGTGCGCTTGGGCTGCTCGAGCAGGTAAGCATCGCGAAAGCCGCGCAACGAATCGATGCCTATCCGCATGAGCTGTCTGGCGGCATGCGCCAACGCGTCATGATAGCGATGGCGCTGGCGAACGATCCGGCACTTATCATTGCTGACGAACCGACCACAGCGCTCGACGTGACCACCCAGGTCGAGATTCTGAAGCTTCTGCGGGCGCTATGCACGCAACACCACAGCGCACTGATTTTTGTCAGTCACGATCTCGGTCTGGTCACAGCGCTGTGCGATCGAGTGCTGGTGCTCTACGCCGGACGCGTCGTGGAAGAGGCTACTGTCGAAACGCTTTTGTCGCAGCCGGCGCATCCCTACACACGCGGGTTGCTTGCCTGCTCACCCAAATTGGGGCAGCCTGAAAAGCGACTAGCGCCGATTTCGGGCCAACCGCCGCCACTCGATGATCTGCCCAGCGGTTGTCACTTCGCGCCGCGCTGCGACTACGCTGAGGATGTTTGCCGCCAGCAAGGCATCCAACTGCGACCGTTCGGCCAGGCGCACAATGTTCGCTGCATTCGCGCGGAGGAGCTGGGACCGTGGCAGCCTTGATTGAAGCACGTGGTATCAGCAAATTGTTCGCGCATAGGCGGAGCTGGTGGCCGGGGGCGCGCCTGCGCACCCGTGCTCTCGATGACGTGTCGCTAACTCTTGCGCGGGGCGCCAGTCTTGGGTTGGTGGGTGAATCTGGCTGCGGCAAGTCGACCCTGGCGCGAATCCTGATTGGGCTCGACCAGGCTGACAAAGGCGAGCTGTTATGGAATGGTCGTGCCACAACAAGGTTTTCAAGAGTGGACTGGCGGCAGTGCTGGCGACAGGTCCAATACGTGTTCCAGGATGCTCGCAGCGCACTCAATCCTCGCCACACATTACGCCAGATTCTGTCGACACCGTTGATCACGATGCTGGACATGCCCGCCCCGGCACGCGCCCGGCGGATCGATGAACTGCTCGAACAGGTCGGTCTCGAGCGAGATTTTCTCAGCCGTTACCCGCACGAGCTTTCCGGCGGTCAGGGGCAACGTGTCGTCCTTGCCCGGGCTCTGGCTGTGAAGCCGCAAGGGCTGATCCTTGACGAGCCCGTGTCTGCTCTGGATGTCTCCATCCAGGCTCAGATCCTGGTTTTGCTGCAGGAGTTGCGTGATCAGCTCGGCCTCAGCTATTTGTTCATCTCCCACGACCTCGCCGTCGTTGAACAGCTGTGCAGTGAAGTCATGGTCATGAAAGATGGCCGCGTTATCGAAAGCGGTCCACGCGATCAGGTATTTGGTTCACCGCAGCAGGCATATACCAGAGTGCTGCTCAACGCGGCGCAAGGTAAGGATCACTTTTCGTCGGTTTTGGGGTCAGATCACAATAGTTGCTAATATAAGCGAGAACTGTGATCCGACCCCATTATTTAAGCGAGAGTTCAGAGCATGAACGTTAAGTCACTACAGGCATTGATATTGGTCGCTGCCGGTATCGTCGCATTGATTTTTGTAAAGCTGATGTTCGACATGAGCAATTCGATGACCGAAATGACCGGTTACATTCGAAGTCTTTCAGAAGATGTTAGTGCGATGCAAAATGATATGCAGGTGATGAATCAATCCATGATTCGCATGGAACAGAGCATCGCAGGATTTGGGCGGGCATTCACACCGGCCGGCCAGCAATTTCAGCAGTTGAATCCAGCTGACATGATGCAACAGGTCATGCCCGGTACGAGGCAGCCGCCGCGGTAGGCGTCCGGCCTGTTGAATCGCACGGCGTGTGACCTGTTCTGCCGCTACTCAGTTTGAACAGGTCCCCAGGATCAGCACGTCTACGCTCATAAAGTAGCGTTGAGTTTGACCAATAGCGGCGTTACACTTTTGCGCAAGGCAGACTGAGTCCATTTCTTGATCAGATCGCAAGTAAGGCGTCTAGGTCTTACATCCTTTTTCACCAGGGAGTGCCACCTCTGGCCAAACTTAAAATCAATGGGGAAACCGTTGACATCACTGTTGACGCAGAAACGCCGCTGTTGTGGGTGATTCGCGAGCAACTGGGGCTGACGGGTACCAAGTACGCGTGCGGCATCGGCGTCTGTGGTGCCTGCACAGTGCACATCGACGGTAGCGCGGTGCGCTCTTGTCTGTTGCCCGTTTCTGCGGTAGATCCAGCTCAGGAAATCGTTACGATCGAAGGATTGTCATCTGATGGTAGTCATCCACTGCAGCAGGCTTGGGAAGAGCTGGACGTGCCCCAGTGCGGTTACTGCCAACCGGGCATGATCATGAGCGCTGCGGCGTTGCTGAACCAGAACCCAAGCCCTACCGATGCGGATATCGATGCAAAGGTGACCAATATCTGTCGATGCGGCACCTATAACCGGGTCCGGCGGGGTATTCACCTTGCTGCTGAAATCAACAAGCGGGGAGAAACATCATGAAGAAGGAACGCGTGAACGTTTCGCGGCGTGAATTTTTGATCCACAGCACCGCGATCGGCGCTGGGTTTGCCCTTGGCATGTACATCTCCAAGACTGACAACACTGCACTGGCGGCTGAGCAAGCTGCAGTTGGAGACGTACCCGAGGTCAACGCCTGGGTCGTGATCAAGCCAGACGACACCGTCGTGATACGCATTGCCCGTTCCGAGATGGGACAGGGTACGTTGACCGGTCTGGCGCAATTGGTCGCCGAGGAACTCGAGTGCGACTGGGCAAAGGTCACAACCGAGCACCCCACACCCGGCCAGAGCCTTGCGCGCGATCGCGTCTGGGGCAGTTTCTCCACGGGCGGCAGCCAGGGTATTCGAGGCAGCCATCAATATGTGCGCAAGGGCGGAGCAGTCGCCCGGCAGATGCTGATTGAAGCCGCGGCTGATGACTGGGGCGTCGATATTGAAGAATGTCGTGCAGTCAACAGCGTGATCACCCACATGCCCAGCGGACGCACGACAACCTTTGGCAAGGTGGCTACAGCGGCTGCCGATCTGATACCGCCGTTGGAGGTCGAACTCAAAGACCCGAAGGATTGGAAGCTGATTGGCAAGTCGGTCAAACGCTTGGATACGGTCGATAAGCTGACCGGCAAGCAGGTCTTCGGTGCAGACCTCCAGTTGCCCGGTATGCTTAATGCAGCAATCAAGGCCTGCCCGGTGTTTGGCGGCAAGCTGAAATCATTCGATGCAGACAAGGTTCGCGCCATGCCCGGCGTGCAAGCAGTCGTGGCGGTCGACGACAACGCGGTCGCGGTGGTCGCCGAAACCTGGTGGCAGGCGAATAGCGCGCTGAACGCGCTGCCGGTCGACTGGGATAATGGGCCAAACGCTGGGGTCAGCAGCGAAACGATTGCGAAGATGCTCGATGAGGGCCTTGATGCGAGAGAGGCCTTCATCGGAAACGAGGCGGGTGATGTGAAGACGGCGCTGGAGAATGCAGACAAATCCGTCAGGGCGACTTACGCATATCCGTACCAGAATCACGCGACGATGGAGCCGATGAATGCGACTGCGCTCTGGACCAAAGAACGCTGTGAGGTCTGGTGCCCGACGCAGAATGGCGAGGCTGCGCTTCAGGCCGCCGCCGAGGCGGCCGGTTTGCCTGCCGCGCAGTGCGAAGTCTACAAGATTCATCTGGGTGGTGGTTTCGGCCGGCGCGGGGCTTTCCACGATTTTGTCAAACAGGCCGTTGCGATTGCAAAACAGATTCCAGGCACGCCGGTCAAGCTGCTCTGGTCGCGTGAAGAAGACATGCAGCACGGACACTATCACCCGATCACCACGGCCAGACTGGTCGGCGGGCTGGACAAAGATGGCGACCTGGTCGCACTCGATGTGCGCATTTCAGGGCAGTCCATTCTGGCGTCGGTGAACCCTAACTGGATGCGCGACGGTGTCGACATGTTCGTGTTCCAGGGCATGATGACCGAAGGCGACCACGCGATCAGCTACTCGGTGCCGAATCTGTTGATCGACCACGCCATGCGCAACCCGCACGTGCCTCCGGGTTTCTGGCGTGGTGTCAACGTGAATCAGAACGCGATCTACATGGAATCGTTCATCGACGAACTGGCCCATGCTGCGGGCAAGGATGCGCTCGCGTTCCGACGGAAGTTGATGGACAATAACCCGAAGGGACTGGCGGTGCTGAATGCGGTTGCCGAGAAGGCCGGTTGGGGCAAAAGCGTCAATGAGGGCGTCTACCAGGGGCTCGCCGTGTGTAAAGCCTTTGCGAGTTACGTCGCGGCCTGCGCCGATGTGTCGGTCGACGACAGCGGCAACCTGAAGATCCAGCGCATCGTTGCGGCGACCGACCCGGGTCATGCGGTCAACCCGCAACAGATCGAAGCCCAGGTCGAAGGCTCGTTCGTGTTTGGCCTGTCGGCATTGCTGTATGGCGAATGCACGGTGGCGGGCGGCGCTGTCGAACAGCAGAATTTCGACACCTATCCGTCAATGCTGATTGCGGAAATGCCGAAGGTGGAAGTGATCGTAATGCCCTCGGGGGGATTCTGGGGCGGCATTGGTGAGCCGACGATTGCGGTTGCGGCCCCGGCCGTGTTGAACGCGATCTTTGCCGCTACCGGCAAGCGCATACGCGAGTTTCCGCTGAAACACGCCGACCTGCGCCCTGCTTGATGCGTTATCAGCAGAATGTCGTTCAGGGCGCGTTATTTATACTGCTCTCTGAGCTGATGTTCGCTTCGATGGGCGCCGCGGTAAAGGCCGCATCACAGCTGGGGCTGCCCAATGAGATGCTGGTGTTCATGCGCAACCTGATGGGCTTGTTCATCATCACCCCGCTGTTGTTGCGTTACGGTGCCGCGGAGCTGCGCACCTCGGTCTATCCGCTGCATCTGCTTCGCGCCGTGCTCGGCGTGTCCGCAATGTACAGCTTCTTTTTCGTATTGGGCACGCTGGCATTGGCCGATGGCATGCTATTGAAAATGACCGCGCCGATATTTATGCCGATTATTGCGCTGCTCTGGCTCGGCGAGCGCGTTGGGCGTTTGGCCATCCTGGCGGTTCCGATCGGTTTCGTCGGTGTAGGGCTGGTGTTGAAGCCGGATGGTGATATGAACTGGGTGGTGTTGGTTGGCGTCCTTGGCGGCGCCCTGGCTGCGTTCGCAAAGGTGACGGTGCGCCGGTTGGGGAGGAGCGAGCCGACCACGCGAATCGTGTTTTACTTTGCGCTCAATGCGACGCTGATCTCGGCGTTCCCACTGGTGTGGGCCTGGCAAACCCCAAACCTGCAGCAATGGGCGCTGCTGGGTTTGATGGGTGCGATGGGCACGGCAGGGCAGTTGTTGCTAACCCGCGGCTATGCAGTGGCCGCTGCGGCTCGTGTCAGCCCTTTTACTTACTTCTCGGTGGTGTTTGGTGCGGTCTACGGCTACCTCCTCTGGGGCGAAGTGTTGGATTGGTTGTTTGTCCTTGGTGCCTCGCTGATCGCTGTGGCCGGCGTGATTGCAGTGCGCTGCCAGGGCAGTGACCCGGCTACGTCGCCGATGCGAGCAGAACTCAACGCGACAAAACCCTGAGTCATCCGACGATGCAGCCTACTATTTCAGGCTGTGATGTTCATGAGGGAATCTGAATGACAAAGCAGAAACCTGGGGATCTTTCCGGCTGCTTCATCCTGAGGACTTTGGGAACTACCGTCGCTTACCCCTTGTCCATCTCAAGGCAATTGTGTTTGATCCGCTATTTTCTTAACTAAACGGGAGTAAAGCCATGAAAGGTGATGAGAAAGTCCTGGATATGCTCAACGAGGCATTGAGCATTGAACTGACCGCAATAAATCAATATTTTTTGCATGCCAGGATGTACAAGAATTGGGGGTTAAATGCTCTCGGCAAGCATGAGTATGATGAGTCGATAGAAGAAATGCATCATGCCGACATACTGATCGAGCGCATTCTTTATCTTGAGGGCCTCCCAAGAATGCAAGACCTGAACAAGTTATACATTGGTGAGGATGTGCCGGAATGCCTCAGTGGCGATCTGAAGCTCGAGAAGCAGGGGCATGAGCATTACGTCAAGGCGGTAGCACACTGCGAATCAGTCAAGGACTTCGTCTCGCGTGATATACTGCAAAAGATCCTGAACGATACCGAGGATCATATCGACTATCTGGAGACGCAGATAGACTTGGTCGAGAAGGTGGGGCTGAAAAATTACCTGCAAACTGCAATGGGTGGTATTGAGGGCTAACCACCTGATTAGATCAAGACCGTAACGGAACTGAACAGGGTAGTTTCAGACCGACTCATGCCAAGATCAGATTCGACCAGAATGCTGTGGACGGCGTCGGTCCTGTGAGTTTTTTAAGCAATCAGCGAAGGCGCTAGAAGCATACGGCTGGGACAACGATGGCAACCGAAAGTATAATCATGGTTTTATTCATAGGTGCCATCGCCGGCTGGCTGGCAGGCAAGATCATGAAAGGCGAGGGCTTCGGCGTCCCCATCAATATCGTGGTAGGTATCGTCGGTGCAGTGATCGGCAGTTTTCTGTTCGGATTACTCGGCGTAGCGGTTGGTGGATTCGTCGGTTCGTTGATTACAGCGACAGTTGGCGCCGTCGCCCTGCTTTTCGTTATCGGTCTATTGAAGAAGAGTTAACCCGCATAATTTTCGCATGCTCTTCCCGGTCACACGTTAGACAAATGCGACCGGGAAGGACGGCTTTGCAGGTCATAGCTGCCGACGATGTTGCTACACATGCTCCGTTGACAGTGTTACCCTGGTTAAGTCTGACCGAACCAAAACTCCTCGCTCTTATTCAGAAATTCATCATAACGCATGTAATGCGAGCCATCACAGGAGAAATTCAGACCGATCATGCCATTGATGATATTCAACGAGCCTGCCCTTAGATAGACGGTATCATCGGCAAACCGCAAAGTGCGGAACATGTTGAAGACGTCCATGATCCGCTCGGTGGGAACGATCGCGCGTTCCGGGTAGGGATGCCCCGGGTAAGCCAGGCAGATATCGGGGTCAGTCAGTTCATCGATGCTCAGAATGCGATAGATGAACGGGTCATCCATCGTCCAGATCGTGCCACGGTTGCTGGAGAAGTGCAGCTT
>JARFQK010000016.1 GCA_029287815.1 Gammaproteobacteria bacterium | reverse complement strand
GCTGGTAAGACCACGCTGTTTCGTATGATCACCGGCGCCGAGCAGCCCGACACCGGGCGCTTCTCGGTCGGCGACACGGTACAGATCGCATACGTCGACCAGTCTCGCGACAGCCTGGATGGCAGCAAGACCGTCTGGGCGGAGATTTCCGACGGCCTCGACAACATCACGATTGGCAACTATACCGTTGCCTCTCGCGGCTATGTCAGCCGTTTTAATTTCAAGGGTGAAGACCAGCAGAAGTACATCAAAGACCTGTCCGGGGGCGAGCGCAACCGGGTTCATCTGGCAAAACTGCTCAAAAGCGGTGGCAACCTGTTGCTGCTCGACGAGCCGACCAATGATCTCGATGTCGAGACGCTGCGCGCGTTGGAGGAGGCCATTCTCGATTTTCCCGGCTGTGTCGTCGTGATCTCCCACGACAGATGGTTCCTGGACCGTATCGCCACGCACATCCTGGCTTTCGAAGGAGACAGTCAACTGGTCTGGCACGAAGGCAACTATTCCGAATACGAGGAGGACCGCAAGCGCAGACTGGGCGACGAAGCCGACAACCCTCACCGGATCAAATACAAGAAGCTTGCCTGAGGCGCGCCGGGGCCCGAGATTATCTTTGAAAGATCACGGCGAAGGTAGAAATTGTGGCTATACTCAGTAAATATGCAAATATTATCATGAGATTAGCATCGTGCAGACCGCTGAAAAAATTCAGTACAACCCGGCCGTTTTCACTGCAGTACTGAACAAATTATTGCTCGCAATCGGAACAAGCGACAATTTGGAAGAAATGCTTCAGACATTTCTTTGTGAGTCCGTTGATCAGCTCAGGCTGAACAATGCGCACGTGTATTTGATGAACAACGTCGATCCCACCACGGAACAAGCACACGCGTCGCCTGCCTACCATCATTATTTGAGCGCCGAAGACAGCGAGCATCCGCTGCCTCATTCGCACGACCAGGTCAGCGCGTCGATGAATAGTCTGGGTCACGATTCCGAGCGATCTGTGGCCGTCGTCAGGGTAGGTGGCGTGCGTTACTTCATCTACGGCCTCGAGCAGTTGGGCTTCATGCTGCTGGAATTCAGCCATAATGAGTTCCCCGAAGCCATGGCGAACGTGCTGGCACCGGTTATGTACCGGCTCGCGCTGGCTTGCACCAGCTGCTTGAAAATTAGTCAGCTCGAAAAACAGATCAACACGAACAAGACCCTGGAGAAATCATACGAAGAGCAGGCCAATCGTGATCCGTTGACGAAATTGCCGAACCGGCGCGCTTTTCGCTACAACCTCTATCAGGAAATCGCGAATACGCGACGCTATGACCGATACGGCGCGGTACTTTACATCGATCTTGACCACTTCAAGAACATCAACGACTCCCTTGGCCATTCTGTTGGCGACATGCTGCTGACCAAAGTGGCCGACCGTCTTACCAAGGAATCGCGTGCTGGCGATGATGTCTACCGCCTTGGTGGCGATGAATTCGTCTATATCCTCAGAAATGTCGGCAATACCGAATCGTTCGCGATCAACACCTCACAGGCGGTTGCCCGGCGATTACTCGACGCAATGGCCGAACCCATCCACGTTGGCGACTATACCCTGCACGTCACGCCGAGCATTGGCGTCACCATCTTCCCGGATACCAACACGGACGAAAACGACGGCGAAAGCGTGCTCAAACATGCTGACACCGCGATGTACAAGGCCAAGTCCGATGGCCGAAATACGTTTGCGTTTTACGACCCGGAGATGCAGGTCTCCGCGAGCAAGCGGTTGATACTGGAGGACTATCTCAGGAAAGCGATCAATAACGAAGAACTCTTCCTCGAATACCAGCCAGTGGTCGATGCCAGTGGCCAGATTATCGCAGCGGAATCGCTGGTGCGCTGGAGCAATCCAGCGCTCGGCAGCGTATCGCCGGATGATTTCATCGGCATTGCCGAGGAAACCAATCTGATGCTGGATGTCAGCAACTGGGTGTTGAATACGGCTTGTGCTTTCGCAAGAGAGTTGAAATCGCGCCTGAACGACAGCACGATGTTTCGGTACGTCACAATCAACATCAGCCCGAAACAGTTCAAGCAGCAGAATTTTGTGCCCAAACTAAGAGAAGTTTTGAAACGTCATAATCTGTCATCGAACGACATCCGCCTGGAGTTTACCGAGAATATCCTGATCGACAACATCGATGACACGATCGCAAAAATGGAGGAACTGCTGTCATCGAACATCAAGTTCATACTCGATGACTTCGGCACCGGCTACTCGTCACTATCATACTTGCACAAATTACCGATCCGGACGATCAAAATCGACAAGTCCTTCGTCACAGGGTTCAAATACAAAAGCTACGCCAATAAAGCAATCGTGGATGCAATCATAGCCATGGCTGACCGCATGGATCTTCGCTGCATTATCGAGGGCGTGGAAACCAAGGATGATGCGGATTACTTTATTGGCAAGAATGTGTTTGCAATGCAGGGCTATTATTACTACCGACCGTTATCGGGCAATGGCCTCATCGAACTGCTGACACATCAGGAATGAGGGACAGGATCGGCGCCAGCGCTTGAAACGCGCTGCGCTGGAGCGAAAAGCGTGGCCATCATTTCTTTCTGGTTCTGTTTTTGCGGTTCAATTCGCGCAGACCGGCCAGCTTTTCTGCAATCTTGATTTCGAGACCCCGCTGCACCGGCTGGTAGTAGAGCTTCTCATCCATTTCATCGGGAAAGTAGGTTTCTCCGGCGGCGAAGGCATTTTCTTCATCGTGTGCATAACGGTAGTGCTCACCGTGGCCCAACTGTTGCATCAATCGCGTTGGCGCGTTGCGGATGTGCATCGGCACCTCGAGCGTACCGAGTTCGCGTGCATCCTTCATCGCCCGGCCAAATGCCGCATAGACCGCGTTGCTCTTCGCGGTGCAGGCCAGATAGCTGATCGCCTGGGCGATAGCGAGTTCCCCCTCCGGACTGCCCAGGCGTTCATAGGTGCTGCAGGCATTGAGCGCAATTTCAAGACCACGCGGATCGGCGTTGCCGATATCCTCCGACGCCATACGAAGCACGCGGCGGGCGATGTATCGGGGATCACAGCCACCATCGAGCATGCGCGCAAACCAATACAACGCCGCATCCGGATTGCTCCCCCGCACCGATTTATGCAGCGCTGAAATCTGGTCGTAGAAAAGGTCACCGCCTTTATCGAAGCGCCGGAGACTTTGCGAGGTCACGTCCTGAATGATCTTCTCGGTAATCGTGTGGTTGTCCGTGGCCAGGTCTGCAGCGATCTCCAGCATGTTCAGCGCGCGTCGTGCATCACCGTCAGCGCTGGCTGCGATATGCATAAGCTGCTGATCCTGAATCAATATGTTGCGCTGCCCTATTCCGACCTCGGTGTCTGCCAACGCTCGTTTCAACAGCTGCGCGATATCCTCCTGTTGCAGTGGCTTCAATACATAAATTTTTACGCGCGAAAGCAGTGCGTTATTCAGTGCAAACGAGGGATTCTCGGTGGTCGCACCGATGAAAAAGATGGTTCCATCTTCGATGAAGGGCAGGAAGGCGTCCTGTTGGGACTTGTTGAAGCGGTGTACTTCATCGACAAACAATATCGTTGCCTTGCCGTGCGTTTGCTGTTGCCGGGCTTGTTCGACCGCGGCGCGAATGTCCTTGACACCGGACAAAACTGCAGAAATGCTCAAAAAATACGCGTCGGCACTGTTCGCAATGATACGCGCCAGCGTTGTTTTACCGGTGCCGGGCGGTCCCCAGAATACCATCGAGTGCAGCGCACCAGCCTCGATAGCCTGGCGCAGCGCGCTGCTTTTGTCTCGCTGCCCTGCGAGAATATGACCTTGGCCGATGAAATCATCCAGCGACAGCGGGCGCATACGATCAGCCAGAGGTGCGTACACCGAATTGACCGACCGCGTGGAAACATTCGGCATCAGGACCCCCCGAAGACGTCGACTCCCTCCGGCGGCGTGAACCGAAAAATCGCGGCATCGAGCGCGGGATTGGTTTTCAAGTCGGAGAACACGATAGAGGTGGTCTGATCGAACTGATCGTGCAGCTGCAAAAAGCGCAAGCCGCTGTCATCCAGGCCGATCATGATGCGATCAAAGTCAACATCCTGTTTCTTATTCCGCAACTCGAATCGGTGTAAGCCGTCCACGAAACCACGCTCATGGATCTCGAATGCATCCTCGAGTTTCTGTTTGTTCTGCAACAGCGCGATCGGCGTATTGGTTCTGCCGTTACCCTGCTTCTGCACTGTTACCTGGTCAAGATCGACATCGTAGATCCAGATCGCCTCACCATCGGAGACGATCTCCTGCGGGTATGGCTGTGTGTAGTTCCAGCGGAATCTTCCCGGCCGTTGCAGATAGAACTCGCCCCCCGATTCCTGAAGCAACTTGCCATCACTGGCTTTCAAGGTCTGCTTGAAACTGGCTGTCATCGACTGCGTGTCAGTCAGAAACCTGTCGAGCAGATCTCTACCGTCGCTGGCATAAGCCCCCAGCGAGAGAATCATGCATAAGATAGAAAGGGGTAGTATCTTCATAAGAACTGTGATGGGTAAGCGGTTAGCGCTCGGCGTTTGCGACCATAGGAAAATCTCGTTGCGTTCTCTGCGCCTTAGCGTCTCTGCGTTGGATCTGAATACGTCTATTGACCACGAAGAGGCCTAGAAATTCGGGCTAGGCTTCCGGCGGCGGCGGAGCGAGCACTTCCCGCGAACCGTTGGATTGCATCGCGCTGACAACGCCGGCCGCCTCCATCTCTTCGATAATGCGTGCCGCGCGGTTGTAGCCGATTTTCAATCGACGTTGCACGTAGGAAATCGATGCCTTACGCGTCTCGGTGACAATCATGACCGCTTCATCGTACAATGCGTCGGTCTCCTCCGACGAGCCACCCGGCGGTTTTTCGCCAGGAAGCACCGTGTCGTTATTTTCCTTCAGAACTGCCTCGAGGTAATCAGGCTCACTCGCTTGTTTCAGGTGTTCAGCCACATTGTGGACCTCGTGATCCGCGACGAAAGCGCCGTGAACGCGCGTCGGCAGGTTACTGCCCCCTTCCATGAACAACATATCGCCGTGACCCAGCAACTGTTCAGCACCCATCTGATCGAGAATGGTCCGCGAATCGACGCGCGCGGAGACCTGGAACGCAATACGGCTGGGTATGTTGGACTTGATCAAGCCGGTGATCACATCTACGGATGGCCGCTGTGTTGCCAGTATCAGATGGATGCCCGAAGCGCGCGCTTTCTGGGCAAGCCTGGCGATCAGTTCCTCGATCTTTTTACCCACGACCATGAACAGATCCGCAAACTCATCAACCACCACAACGATGTACGGCAGCGGTTTCAGCTTGGCCGGTTGTGCGCCTGGTGCAGCGTGATCCGGATCGAACAACGGATCTTCGATCGGTTGACCGGCATCCGCGGCCTCTCTTACCTTGCGGTTGTAGCCCGAAATATTCCGCACGCCCAAGGCGGCCATCAGTTCATAGCGGGTTTCCATTTCCGCAACACACCAACGCAGGGCGTTGGCCGCTTCCTTCATATCCGTGACCACCGGCGCCAGCAAATGCGGAATGCCTTCGTACACATTCAATTCCAGCATTTTCGGATCGATCAAGATCATCCGGACTTCGCTCGGTTTGCTTTTGTAAAGCAGGCTCATCAGCATCGCATTGACACATACCGACTTACCCGAGCCGGTCGTGCCCGCCACCAGCAGATGCGGCATCCGCGCCAGGTCGGCAACCACCGGTTTACCAGAGATGTCCTTGCCCAAACCGAGCGTCAACGGCGACGGTGCTTTGTCGTACTCCCTGGACATCAGGATCTCGCTGAGTGTAACCAGCTCTCGATGTTCGTTCGGTATTTCCAGGCCAACAACGGTCTTGCCGGGAATCACTTCCACGACCAGGACGCTGATCACCGACAACGAGCGCGCCAGGTCTCTGGAGAGCGCGGTGATCTTGCTGGCTTTGACCCCTGGTGCCGGCTGCATTTCGAAACGCGTGACCACCGGACCAGGGTGAACCGCAACGACTTCGACCTCGACACCGAAATCGGCCAGTTTGATCTCGACCAGCCGTGACAGCGCTTCCAGCGCTTCCTTGGTATAGCCTTTTTCTGACGGTACCGGTTTATCCAATAAACGCAATGGTGGCAGGTCGGTGTCGGTATCGGTTTCGAACAATGCGATCTGTTTTTCACGATCGAGTCGCTCGGAAATTTCAATTTTCTTGACGACCGGCTCGATTCGAACCTTGTCACTCCCTCTGGCCATACGTTCAGCCGTTTTCTTTTTGTCCGCCTCGATAATCTGCTCACGACGCTGCTTGGCCTCGAGGCCCGCCTTGCGCTCCTGCAGGTCCTCGAGGAGCGCACTCAGTCTGTTGCTGACCCATTCGTAAACGAACAGACAGAAGGCGCCGAGTCGTTCGATTACACTGAACCAGGAAAGCCCGCTAAACAGCGTAATACCGGTGAGTAGAACAGCCAGCAGTATCAGTGTCGATCCGAGCAAGCCAAGCACAGCGGCGAGCTCGTCACCGAGCCATTGGCCAAGAATGCCGCCGCCATCGTCGAGCGGCAGTGTTCCAGCTGGAACGACAAAATGAAGGCTCGCGAGTGCGCAACCTGACGCCAGCGTGACAAAGAAACCAGCCCAACGCACGCCGAGTACGCGGTAATTAATGACACTCGTATCAGCATCGCGACTCGCCCCACGCATCACCAGCCAGCCGCTATAGGCGACCATCACGGGCAGCAGGTAGGCGAGAAAGCCGAACAGACTGAAGAGCACATCTGAGAACCAGGCGCCGACCACACCGGCGGCATTCTGAATAGCGAGACGGTCACCGGTATAAGACCAGCCTGGATCACTCGGATGGTAGGTCACCAGCGCTGTCAGGAAAAACAGCGCCAGGGCAAGCAACAGCAGCAGCGCACCCTCACGCAGGCCATGCTGGATGTGCCTGGTCAGGCTCGGACTATTCGTTGTTGTTATCTTCTTAGCGCGTGCTTGAGCCAAACAAAACTTTCCTGGATTTCATGTAACGTGCGAAACGGCACAGTGACTATTATAGACGCAGTTCCTGTTTCAATACAGGGTCAACGACAGCACCGTCATGCACGGCTGTGGCCTGCTTCAGTCCAGCCGCTTCTCGACCGTGCTCGAGCAAGTCCATCACATAAGGCAATACAACCGATGATAGCGCCTGTGAAGCCGTCCTTGGCACTGCACCGGGCAGGTTTGGCACAGCATGCAGCAGCACGTCATTGTGCTCATAGTACGGCTGCTCGTAGCTGGTGGCCTGAATGTTCTCCACGCTCCCACCCTGATCGATCGCGATATCGACAATCACGCTACCTGCAGCCATCGCATCGACCATGGCTTCGCTGATGACGACAGGGGCCCTTCGGCCGGCCACCATCACTGCACTCACAACCAGGTCAGCTTTGACGACAGCTTCGGCCAAAGCCGGCGCGCTAGCGATCTGCCCGCTGCAATCCGGGTATTTCGAAGTCAGCCGCTCGAGCTTGTCAGCGTCGAGATCGAAAACCGTCACATCGGCGCCAATCGAGGATGCCGTCGATACCGCCTGCTCCCCCGCGACACCGGCCCCAGCGACGACGACGCGCCCGCGATCGGCCGAATCGGCACCCCCGAGCAGAACCCCCTTGCCGCCGTTGTTCTGAAATAAAGAATTGGCACCCGCGATCACGGCAAGCCTCCCTGCTATCTTGCTCATCGGCGCGAGCAGCGGCCTGGCGCCGTTTCCTTCGCGGACGGCTTCAAATGCAATCGCGGTCAGCCCAATATCGCACAACTGCCGGGTCAACGCAGGCTGAGCGGCCAGGTGCAGGAAGCTAAAGACACAGTGTTTTCGCTGCAAATATTTGAGGCCTTCTTCGAGCGGCTGTTTTACCTTGACGATAAGATCGGCGAGTTCGAACAGGGCGCCGGCTCCATCGACAACGATAACCCCGGCGTCAATGTATTCCTGGTCGTCGTACCCACTACCCCGCCCGGCGCCGCGCTCGAGGTAGACCGTGTGCCCGGCTGCGGTCAATATCGAACAAGCCGCTGGCACCAGTGCAACCCGACCCTCGCCGTACATCGCCTCCTTTGGAATTCCAGTATTCATGTCGCCCCCGATCAACGTTATTCGACAAGCGGTTTCTGACGCGATTCATAAACTTTTGCTAATATATGGTGCCTTACGAATCTGACCGTCAACCGGAGACATTACATGAGCGATGCTAAACACTGTCAACTACTAATTCTCGGTTCCGGCCCAGCAGGCTACACGGCAGCGGTGTACGCTGCGCGCGCCAATCTGAAACCGGTGCTCGTGACCGGCATGGAAATGGGTGGTCAGCTCACGACGACGACGGATGTAGACAACTGGCCTGGTGATAATGAAGGCGTCCAGGGACCTGAACTGATGGAACGGATGCAGAAGCATGCCGAGCGTTTCGGCACTGAAATCATCTTCGATCAGATCAATGCGGTCAAGTTGGATCAGCGCCCTTTCCGCCTCACCGGCGATTCGAACGAGTTCACCTGTGATGCCCTGATCATTGCAACCGGCGCGAGCGCCATGTATCTCGGACTGGAGTCCGAGAAAGCCTTCATGGGTAAGGGCGTGTCCGCGTGTGCGACCTGCGACGGCTTCTTCTACAAAGGGCAGAAAGTTGCGGTTATCGGCGGTGGCAATACAGCGGTTGAAGAGGCGCTGTATTTGTCCAATATCGCCGCAGAAGTCACCGTCGTGCATCGCCGCGATGCGCTGCGCGCCGAGAAAATTCTGCAGGATCACTTGCTCGGCAAGGCGCAGAACGGCAACGTCACAATGGCCTGGGACAGCGTCCTGGAAGAGGTGTTGGGCGACGACAGCGGCGTGACCGGCATTCGCATCAAGAACGTCAAAAACGACGCGACGACTGATCTCGACCTGTCCGGCGTGTTCATCGCAATCGGCCACAAACCGAATACGGCGATATTCGAGGGCCAGCTCGAAATGCAAAACGGCTACATCAAGACCCATGGCGGCACTGAAGGCAATCTGACAGCCACCAGTGTACCCGGCGTCTTCGCTGCAGGCGATGTGATGGACCATGTCTACCGCCAGGCAGTGACCTCGGCGGGCACCGGCTGTATGGCCGCTCTGGATGCCGAAAAGTATCTGGATGACCTCGCCTGCGAAGAAAACGCCTGACCGCAAATTCGACCAGCGATGATGAAGCTGACGACAGTTTCATCGCTCGCGGGTATCGCCGCGCACGACTGGAACGCGCTGCTCGCAACCGATTATCCGTTCGTACAGCACGACTTTCTGCTCGCGCTGGAGCAGCACAATTGTCTGCAGCCTTGGGGCTGGGAACCAGCCTACCCTGTCGCCTACGATAGCGAGACGCTTGTCGGCGCCAGCCCGGCTTATGTTAAGCACAATTCCTATGGCGAATTCGTCTTCGATTGGGCCTGGGCGGATGCTTATCAACGCAGCGGCCTCAGCTACTACCCAAAGCTGGTGATTGCCGTGCCGTTCACGCCGGCAGCCGGTCCCCGCCTGCTGGCCAAAGACGGCCCGCGCAAAACAGCGATCGAACAGGAGCTAATTACAGCGGCAATGAGGAATGCCGAGACCGACCAACTTTCGACAGCGCACTGGCTGTTTTGCAACCCCAACGACTGCGAACAACTCCAGCGCGCCGGCATGGTTATGCGCAATGACTTCCAATACCATTGGTCAAACAACCGGTACCAGGACTTCGAAGACTTCCTGTCCAGGCTCAGCAGCAAGAAACGAAAAAACATCCGGCGCGAGCGCAGGCTGGTCGCGGATGCTGGGATCGCAACCGAGATCATCAATGGAAACGAGCTGACCGACGAACAATGGAACATCTTATACGACTTCTACCGCATCACATTCCTGAAAAAGTCCGGCACACCCACCCTGACGCTCGATTTTTTTCAGGCCATGGCCCACCGGCTGCGGGCTGCGTTTGCCCGCCATCAGAAGAAAATCGTCGCGGGAGCGATCTGTTTCGAAAGCAACGACACGCTGTATGGCCGGCATTGGGGCTGTTATCGGGATTACGATAGCCTGCATTTTGAAGTGTGCTACTACACCGGCATCGAATACTGTATCAAGGCCGGCCTGCAGCGCTTCGAGCCGGGCGCTCAGGGTGAACACAAGCTAGCACGCGGTTTCATGCCGACACGCACTGTTTCCGGCCACTGGATCGCGCACGACGGCTTCCGCAATGCGATACGTGAGCATCTGCGCCACGAGACTGATGCGCTGAATGACTACTATGAACAACTCATTTTGAGCCAACCGTACAAGCAGAGTGAACGCTAGCCGTTGGCCCGCGTTTCTCATCAGGATCACGTAATAAGGCGCAGGAGTCAGCCCATCTGGTGAGACAGGCGGGCTAGCCCGCATTTCTCACCAGGATCACGGGAGCAGGCGCAGGATTCGTGTTCGTAAGCGCCGCTCTGGAGCGAAAAGCATAGCCATAGCTACGGTTTGAGTGAAGAGCAAGCTTACGGACACGAAGACCAGCCTGAACCGTGATAGGCACTGTTGAAAAACACGCTGTCTTTTCGGTCAGGTGAGTTTTCTCAAAAGACCCAATGCCTTATCAGTACGCTACGCCGCCTGGTGAGAAATGCGGGCTAGATTGGAAATTTAACACGTGCGAGACTTGAATAACGCAGCGGGCTTAAATAGGATGTGAGGCTAAAATTCCTTTAAGTCAAAATCTCCGGTAACGCACATGCAATTTCTCACACGCTTGCTCGTCCCACTGCTGTTCCTGCTCGGTTTGAATAACACTGTACATGCCGCATCACAGGACGTCTTCGACCGGATTATCGACAAGGGGCAAATTCGAGTGGGTATCTCGATCATGGCGCCGTGGGTCATGAAAGACAAGGATGGCAACTACATCGGGTTTGAAATCGACGTTGCCAAGCAGCTGGCGAGTGACATGGGCGTGAAACCAGTATTTCGAGAATACGAGTGGAATAAACTGATCCCTGCTCTGGTCAACAAAGAAATCGATATCATCGCCTCAGGCATCTCGATTACTCCCAGACGTGGACTCCAAATCAGGTTCACCAATCCGTACTCAAGCTCTGGCTACAACCTGGTTTCGAACCTCAAATTGACCAGGGATTTCACCAGCATCAAGGATTTGAACGACAGCAAGGTGTATATCGGCGCCGTCAAAGGCACCGTCTCGGAAAGTCTGGTGCCCAAAGTTTTCCCGCGAGCCAAACTGGACACGTTCAAGGATAACCAGGAAGCCACCGATGCGGTCGTCAATGGCACAGTCCACGCCTTCGTCGCATCGGCGCCAATCCCACGCTTCGTCGCGCTGAGTCATCCTGATGATGTCGACCTGCCACTGGAAAAACCGCTGCTGATCACCCGGGAAGCTTTCGCGATCAACAAGCACAATCCGGAAATGTTGGCCTATTTGAATTCGTGGATCATTGCTCACGAGGCCGATAACTGGATCAAAAGCACTCATTCCTACTGGTTCAAATCGCTGAAATGGCGCCGTCGCCTGGACAACTAGGCAATGCGCTCGCCTGTGCAGCTAATCCCGCAAACTCACCCGCAACATTACGGGTGGCCATTTCTGTTGCTGATCAGTGCCGCGGTCATCGCCGGCAGTGACGGAAGCCTTGAGCTTCCTGAATTCTACCGAACACCGCTCTCGGAGGTCATTTATCAGGAACAGACGTCGTGGCGGGCGACACCGGAAGACGACAACGGCTGGCGTAAGGACGATCAAGATCTGATTCACCAGGGCCGTATCCGCAGAGAAGTGCTGCCAGAGTTCGACTATGAACAGCGCACTGACCCTACTCTCAGAAACAGGTTCATGAACGAAAACGAGCTGGCCAGGCCCAAGACCAATTTGTTTCGACTGAAATTTTAGCCATACTGATGCCCGCACTCGTCTGGCTCGAGGACCACGATTATGAATTTCCTCCGGTCGAGCAAGCACTGACCGATCCGGACGGGCTGCTCGCAGCCGGCGGTCTGTTATCCCCCAAAATGCTGTTAAAGGCCTACCGCCAGGGGATCTTTCCCTGGTACTCCCAAGGACAACCGGTTTTATGGTGGTCCCCCGATCCGCGCTGCGTGCTGTTTCCAACAAAGCTGAGGATTTCGCGTAGTCTCCGAAAAACTTTAAAAAAGCAGCTGTTCGCAATAAGACAGGACACCGCATTCCGAGAAGTCATGCTGCAGTGCGCCCAACCACGCAAAGGCGATTCAGGCACCTGGATCACGCATGAAATGCTCGAGGCTTACTGCCAAATGCATGAGTTCGGATATGCGCACTCCATCGAGTGCTGGCAGGAAAATGAACTCGTCGGCGGACTGTACGGCATGTCTTTGGGCGATGTATTTTTCGGCGAATCCATGTTCAGCAATCGACCAGACGCTTCCAAAGTTGCGTTGGAATACCTGTGCCACAAAATTCAACCGAAACTGATCGATGTGCAGGTTTATTCTGAACACATGGAACGCATGGGCGCCGAAATGATTCCGCGAACGCAGTTTATCGAATACCTGAAAGAGTATTGCGGCTAATAGCCAGCCCGCATATCTGCTTTTACATTTGGGCGCGGATAGGGCAACTGGTATAGTTTCTGTTGCGCGAATCGGATGATCTTGATGCAACAGGAAAACACGTACGAACTGATCTCGGCACTGTTTGTCAAGCTTTTGGCGGTGGTCTATTTTATCGCCTTCGCCTCGCTTTCTTCCCAGATCGTCGCGCTGGCCGGCCAGGACGGCATACTTCCTGTCACCGAAATGCTCGAACAAGCAACGGACCGGCTGGGCTGGATGCGATTTCTGGCCTATCCAACTGTGTTCTGGGTCAATGCGGGTGATACTGCCTTGACCGCTGCGACCTGGTTGGGTTGTGCTTTCTCGGTATTGCTTTTCCTGAATTACCGGGTCCGGCTGTCGTTGCTGATTCTGTACCTGCTCTACCTTTCACTTTTTTACGCGGGGCAGATCTTCATGAGTTTCCAGTGGGACCTGCTGCTGCTAGAAGCCGGTTTCCTCGCGATTTTTCTGACGCCCAATTCGCGACTGGTGATCTTGCTGTACCGTTGGCTGCTTTTCAGGCTTCGGTTCATGTCCGGATTGTCGAAGATTGTCAGCCAGGATCCAAGTTGGGCCGGGCTATCGGCGCTCGTCTATTACTTCGAGACGCAACCATTACCCCACATCGGCGGCTGGTACGCACATCAACTGCCTGAGTGGCTTCTGGTGGTCGCAACAGCTGCAACCTTGCTGATCGAATTGGTCGTGCCCTTCATGATGTTCATGTCGCGCAAATACCGCTTTATCGCTGCGTGGCTGACCCTCGGGCTGCAGTTATTGATCATCATGACCAGCAATCATAACTGGTTCAACATACTCACGATCATACTTTGCCTGTTTTTGTTTGATGACAAGGCCGTTCGCAAAGTGCTGCCGAACAGCCTGGGCAACTGGTTAGTCCAGCAAAACCCCCTGACAAGCTCGTCACTGGTGGTAAGCACCGCATCGTACGTGTTTGCAACACTCATCCTGATTGCCAGTACCATTCATCTCTGGGAAATGGCCACCGCCAGGCCGGTCACCGGTAAGGTCGACAAAGTCCTGGCTTATGTCCAACGCTGGTCGATCGCAAACAAATATCATGTGTTTCCAACGATCAATCAGCAGCGAATAGAGCTCATCATCGAAGGCAGCGTCGACGGCAAGAACTGGATTCCCTATGATTTCAAGTACAAGCCCGGCGCGTTGAACAAACCGCTCCATGTCGTGATTCCACATCATCCGCGACTCGATTGGATGGCATGGTTTGTACCACTGCATCCGGACTTTCTCGTCTGGTTCGAAAACTTCCTGATCAGATTGCTCGAAAATTCGCCCAGTGTTTCGGCGATGCTCGAACACAACCCATTCGCACAAACACCCCCGATCGCTGTCCGCGTGCAGGCATTCGAATACACGTTTACCACGATCGATGAGCACAGGATGACCGGTAACTGGTGGAACAGGAGCTACCTTGGACCGTTTACGCCACTGCCTGGAATCTATCGTTGAACGGAAGATGATTTAACGCAAAGACGCAGAGACGCAAAGGCGCAAAGGACGCAAAGTTTTTTGCGGGTGGAACGCCGTGCCCTTCAGACCGAAGATCAATATTAGACGTCATTGCGAGGAGCGGCAGCGACGCGGCAATCTCCATCGGTCTCGCAAGGCCCATAAATATTGGAAGGTGCGTTCATGTAAAATGAACCAGCGCTTAATCCCGACGCTGGCTGGCCTGGGTTGAAATTGGCGTTGGGTATTTGCTGATGACCCAGTACGTAGAAATCACGAAGGTCAGGACCACGACCATCTGCACCAGATAAGTCGACCGTTGATCGATAACGCCTGACATCAACGCACCATAAGCGACCAGCAGGGAAAATTCACTGGCCTGCCCGAGTCGTATGCCCAGCTCAGCCGACACATGATCTCTCTCACCGACAAGTCTGAAACCCCAGCGATAGATCATCGGTTTGCTGACGATGATAATCAGAGCAATGAGGGCTCCAGGAAGGATCACATCTGCCATTGCCATAAGATCGAATTGAGCACCGATGGAGAAAAAAAACAAAATAAGAAAAAAATCTCGAAGCGGTTTTAGCTCTTCCGCGATCACCCGCGCAATCGGCAATGTTGCGATGGATACCCCGGCGACGAATGCGCCCATCTCGAACGAAAGACCAAGGCTTTCGGCGACGCCGGCGACCAACAATCCCCAGCCCAGCGACAACAGAAAAGTATGTTCCCGAAACGTATCGAACCTGGTATACAACGCCGTGATCACATACTTGACGACGACTAGCGAGGTGACGGTAAGCAGAATAAACTTCAACAGCAGTAGCGAGATCGTCAGTGTAATGTTGTTCTCCTGCCCGCCCGTGATCAGCAAGATTAGAATGATCGCGAGTATATCTTGTAGCAGCAAGACACTGACCATCATCTCGCCACGGTGCTTATGATGCAGTGTCGTCGTTGGTATCAATTTCAAACCGATGATCGTGCTCGAAAACATCAGGGCAGCACCGATAACCAGGCTTTGAAGGAATGCAAACCCCAGCAAATAAGCCGAAATTGTGATGATCGACATGAACATTATCGATGTGGCCAATGTCAGCGCGCTGACTTTGCCGAACAATCCGACCATCCGGTCAGGCCTGAGATTGAGACCAATCAAGAACAACAGCAGAATAATCCCGACGTGCGACAACTGTTCGATGTGGTGCGGATTATCGATCAATTGCAGACCCGACGGTCCAATGGCTACACCCAACGCGATGTAGGCAAGGATGATCGGCTGCTTTAGATATAGAAACAGCGTTGCCAGTACAGCAGCACCGGAAAAGATCAACATTAGCTCAAAAATTATATTGCCCATAGCTAATCCGCATTTCTCACCGGTATCACGGGAGCAGGCGCAGGCGATAGCCCGCATGTTGAGAAATGCGGATTTGCCACTTGGCCCTGCTGCTACGATAGCCAGATCACCCGATTAACGGTAACATCACGACGTCGTTTTGAAACAGCCATTACAGCTTACTATAAACCGGAGTGGATCATGGCCTGGATTTATCTGATTACCGCGGGGCTTTTTGAATGTGGCTGGGCCATTGGCCTTAAATATACCGAGGGTTTTACGCGCCTGATGCCCTCGCTATTGACGATCGCGGCGATGGCCATCAGTTTCGTTCTGTTGTCAGCAGCAATGAAAACCATTCCGGTAGGTACGGCCTATGCTGTCTGGACGGGGATCGGCGCTGTCGGTGTCGCTATCCTGGGTATGATCCTGTTCGGTGAGTCGACGGATACGTTGAGGATTCTCAGCCTTTTCCTGATCGTTGCCGGAATTATTGGATTGAAGTTGGTTTCCAACTGATGTGACCGGGTTATGCACCGACGCGGCCCGAGCCGACCCTGCCAAACACCGCTGTTATCGATGAGCCACATGGGGAGACTCTGATAATTCACGGATGAATGATTCAGAGCTTCCATAGATAAAACCTGATTCGCTATAATCCGCCCAAATTCAATGGGATCGACAATGAAATTCATAGAAACTCGCGGTAATGACGGCCACCATCCGGAGCATGCCAGCTTCTCGGAGGCCATTCTGGCGCCGATAGCGTCTTTCGGCGGACTATACTCCCCTGAATCTTTACCGCGTCTGGACGAAGATTTTTTCATCGATCATCTTGGTTCTAGCTACAAGACACTTGCGCGTGCGGTGTTGATGAAGTTCGAAATTGACATCCCGGCCGAAATCATCGATCAAGCGCTGGCGCTGTATGATGGATTCGATGACCCTTCCAATCCGGTGCCGGTAGTCCGGGTCTACGACGACCTTTATGTCAGTGAGCTTTATCACGGACCGACGCGCGCGTTCAAGGACATGGCCCTTCAGCCATTCGGTATTGTGCTGTCCGCGATCGCACAGAGCCGCCACGAAAATTACCTGATACTTGCGGCCACCTCGGGCGATACTGGGCCGGCGGCTCTGGAGACGTTCAAGAACAAAGCCAACGTCAAAGTGGCCTGCATGTATCCGGTTGGGGGGACCTCCGATGTGCAACGCCTGCAAATGGTCACCGAAGACGCAGGTAATCTGAAAGTGATTGGCGTCAACGGCGATTTTGATGACACACAGAATGCCCTCAAGCACCTGCTGGCCTCTGACAGTTTCAAAGAGACCCTGCACCAGAAAGACATACGCGTTTCTGCGGCCAACTCGGTGAATTTTGGGCGAATCATCTTCCAGATCATCTATCACTTGCACTCCTATCTGGAACTGGTCCGCCAACAAGCGATTTCGATGGGCGAGAGAGTCTATCTCGATGTACCCAGCGGCAACTTCGGCAATGCGCTCGGTGGCTATTATGCAATGAAGATGGGCCTGCCCGTCGAGAAAATACTGATTGCGTCCAACCGCAACAATATCCTCACGCAGTTTATTCGCACCGGCATATACAACCTGCGTTCTGTCGATCTGATTCAGACGACATCACCGGCGATGGATATCCTGAAATCATCCAACATCGAACGTATCTTGTTCGATCTGTTCGGTGCCCAGCGAACGAAAGCACTGATGCGGCAATTGGATGCCGAGAAATGCTATCAACTGGCTTCAACTGAACTCGAACAGATCCAGGCGATTTTTGCAGCGGACTTTTGTCAGGATGAAAAAGGCAAGGCTTACATTAAGGAAACTTTCGAACGGGGTTACTTGATGGATCCGCACACGGCAACCTGTTTTGAGGCTTACCGAAACTGTCGAGAAAAACCGCTAAAAACCATCGTCTACTCGACAGCAGAATGGACCAAGTTCTCTCCGGTCATTGCAAATGCGCTGACCGGCGAAGAGGATGCGCATGATATCGATGCGCTGCAATCGATCGCGCACTCAGCCGGCATTTCAATCCCACCAATGATCAGCGCGCTGTTCGAGAAGGAGATTGCCCAGAAAACCGTGATCGACAAAGAGGCGATCGAGGATGAGATACTTGCGTTCTTGTGATACTTCTAACCGCAAAGGCGCAAAGTCTGAACGACCAAAACTACAGTCCCCGGATGAACGCCGATAAACACAGATGTTTGGAAGCTTCATTCCTGGGGAGGCGCGTACACACCATCTCTGATCAGCCCTTAACGCTGAGCGAGATCGCAAAGCTGCCAATGATGCAACAAGCCCAGTGCCCTTATCATTGATGTCCCGCTAACTCGTCATTGCGAGCCGCGACAGCGGCGTGGCAATCTCCTCAGTCCTCGCGCAATAACATCGGCACCGTAGAGTGCGCCGCGCGCACCAAAAGCCGGTAAAGGCACGCCCATTCTCGATTCTGGTGCGCACGGCGCACCCTACAAATGCTGCTGACCCACCAGCATTATTCTGCGTCCTTCGCGTTTTTCGCAATCGAACCAATCATATATTCATCTGTGTTCATCCGCGTTCATCTGTGGACTTTCTCAGCCGAGATGCTCCAGACGAATGCGCGTCACCCTGCCCTCTATTTCCTCGAAAGCCTCCACCTCGGCTATCGCCGCATTCATGTCGCTTTCCTTGACTTTTTGTGTCACCAGCACCAGATGTACCTTGTCAGCACCTTCTGGCGGCTCTTTCTGCAGTACTGCCTCGAGGCTGATACGATGCTGGGCAAACACCTCGGATACCTCGGCGAGCACGCCTGGTTTGTCCAACGCCGTCATGCGCAAA